>JBGPEF010000407.1:0-5423 GCA_041482675.1 Tepidisphaeraceae bacterium
CGCCCGGAAAATCATGACAAAATCGCCGCGTTTTTCGAGGATGTCATTCCCAGGGTCGCCGCAGCGGGTTATCCGAACATCATCTGCTTTTCGGGCAATCGCGGCGGGATGAGCGACGAGGAGGGGTTGAAGAATTGCGCGAGCGGGCTGAAGCGCGTGGCTGGACTGGCCGAGAAACATAACGTTACCATTTGCATGGAACTGCTCAACAGCAAGGTGAACCACAAGGATTACATGTGCGACCGCAGCCCCTGGGGCATCGAGCTGGTCAAGATGGTCGGCTCCGAACGCTTCGTGCTCCTCTACGACATCTACCACATGCAGATCGACGAGGGTGATGTCATCGCCACCATCCAGAAAAACCACCAGTACTTCGGCCACTACCACACCGGCGGCGTCCCCGGCCGACACGAAATCGACGACACCCAGGAGCTGAATTACCCCGCCATCATGAAGGCCATCGTCAAAACCGGCTTCAAAGGCTTCGTCGCCCAGGAATTCATCCCCGCCAAACCCGACATGATCGCCTCCCTCGCCCAGGCCGTGAAAATCTGCGACGTGTAACACGGGCATCTTGCCCGTGCATTATGGTCTGCGCTGCATGACCTGCGGCGCGCTAACCGGAGTTGGGGTTGGTTTAGGAGAGGGGGGAATATGCCGTACCGCAGTACTCGTCCGTCCCGGATTGATCTGTATCGCCGTCGCCGCCAGCTCGGTGATGGCAATCGAATCCTTGTACACCGGCCCAAACCGCGGCGCTTCCGTCCCCGCCACCGCCGCATCCAGATTCAGCAGCAACTGCTGCCGCTTCCCATTGAGAAACGCCTCCAGCCGGAACGGAATCTTCGGCAATCCCGTCGTATCCACCGGCGTCTCCGAATAGATGAAGTTGTAAGCCCCCACCACATACAGCCCCGCCGGCGGCTTATTGGAGAACGATGCGATCTCGATCCCCTCCGGCCCGATGTGATTGAGCCCCACACTCCCGCCGCTGGGCGAGGACTGTGGGAACGTCGTCGCCAGGAATTGCCCCACCTCCTTGTTCCCCGGGAAGAACGAGAGGATGAACGGTGGATTGCCGAACGTCTCCCCCAGCGGCGTGCGGACAAAGAGGTTGAGGTCCGCGGCATCGGAATAGCTCCACCGCAGCACAAAGTCCAGCTTCCCGCCAATCAGCGCTGGCAATTCCGCATCGCGCACCGCCACATTGCTCGTGGCCACATTCCCCAGCACTGCCCCCGAGTGCGTGAAGAGGAAACTCAGCTCGCGGATCTGCTGCTCGGTTCGCTCAAAATCCGGCATCCGAAGGATCGAATCGACCAGTGCGGTCTGCGCCGGCGAAACCCCATCCCCCGTGATTTTCGCCTTGGCCTTGCCCCCAAATCCCACCATCTGCCGTTTGGTATTCCGAAACGTCGCCCGGCCGGTCAGGCTCGTCGCCTGCGGCGTAAACGGCGGCTGATCATAAAGGCTCACCCGCGTCCCCCGCACCGCCAGGGCGCTGCCGGGACTGTGAATCGTCGAGTCATGCGCCAACCCCGCCGCCTCCACGTCGTAGCGCACCCGCCCATACTTCATCCCCAGATCCGTCTTCACCACCTCTTTCCTCGCAATCGCCTCAATCAGCTTCACCGTCCCCAGCCGATCGAGCGTGACGGTCTGATCCGGCGGGATCTCAAACCGCACCGCCGACCTGGGCCCGGTCCGAAACTCCGCCCCCTCGCCCAGCTTCATGCCGACAGTGGCCTTCTGCCACGCCGCATCCTCGTTCTGCCGCACCTGCACGTTCCCTTCGATGGCCGTGATGGTGGCGCTCAGCGCCGTCCCGGCCGCCGGCCGACTCTCCTGAGCGACGGCGAGTTTGCAGATGAATATCGACGCGAAAGCGAAGCGGAGAAGGCGAGACGTGAGCATGCCGCCGAGTATAGCCGCCGGAGTTTGCGTGACAAAATTCTAGCGGCGGCCGCGACGGGAAAGGAGCAGCAGCGCGCCCGCTGCGAGCATCGAGAGACTCGCCGGTTCAGGCACCGCAACGCCCACCGACGCCGCGAAACTGGCCAGCGTCTGCTGGTCGGCCGCGCTGATGGGGAAGACCTGGCCGCTGTAGCTGGTGTTGAAGTTGGAAGCCAGGTCGATGAAGTCGGCGATGGTCACGTTGCCGTCGGCATTCACATCACCCTCCTGCCAGGTCGCGGTGCCGATGACGTTGAAGTTGCTGGCCAGGTCGATGAAGTCGGCGATGGTGACGTTGCCGTCGAGGTTCAGATCGCCGATGCGCGTTGGCCGGATCAGCAGGTGCGAATCGCCGTGGGCATCGGGCACGATCGCCAGGCCCACGCGGGCGTTGATGTGCGACGCAACCGTCGAGTCGAAGATGCCATCCAGCGGCGACGCGGCCGCGTTGCGAACGGCGGCCCACAGCGATGTCTTGGCGGCCGCCAGAGCAGGGGAGTAGATGTGCAGCGCATGGCCGGCCAAATCGATCGATTGCGTCCCAAGGCCGACCTGGGCGATGGTGAGATTGCGAAGCTCCTGATCCGCCTCCAGCAGAAGCTTGGCGTTGATGCCGTTGATGTCGATGCCAAGGTTCGCCGTCGCAGCGCTGCCCGCGCTGGCCGCAGCGCCGGCATCGCTCTGGAGCCGCACCGTTCCGCTGGTGATTGCCAGCATCGAGCCGGCCGCATGGGCCTGCGGGCCCGCGATGCTCAGCGTGCCCGAGCCGGCGCGGGTGATGGTCTTGCCCAGTGGGTTCTGCAATCCGCCGGTCAGGGCCAGCCCGCCGCTGATGTTGATCGCCGTGTCATCGTTCACGATGACCGGCGTGTTGATGGCATGATTGAAGCCGACCACGTTGATTCGCGCCGCTCCGGCCGAGACATCCAGCTTCACCGATCCGCTCCCGCTCAGCGTGAACGCGCCGGCGCTGTCAAAGTCGAGCGCGCCGACGGTGATCGGACTGTTGACGCTGATCGTGCCGCCGCTGCCCAGGTAGCTGGTGAGAAAAGCGCGGGTGCCGATGCCGTTGGGCACTCCGGCGTTCCAATTCGCCGCGCTGGTCCAATTTTCGCCGCCCGGCGGAAGCCAGTTGGTCTGGGTATCGATCTTGACGTTGTTGGTACCCATAACCACGCCGCTGTAAACGATGGCGCTGGGCAGGCCGGGCCCACTGAGCTTCACGTCATACGTGCCCGCCGGGAGCTGTTGCACATATCCGCCGCTGTCCCAGGTTGTGGTGGAGAAACGGAGGTTGGAAGTTCCAGCTTTGAAGACCTGAATCGTGATTGCCCCGATGCCTTCGCCAAGCGTGTAGAAGTGGTCCGGGCTGGTCGTGTCGTTATAGACAACCCCGGTGAGGAAGGCATCGCCGGAGCGCGCGCCAAAGTCCATGTTGTTGATCAGCGGCCCGATAGAGGTCGTCGGATCATTCTCCGACAGGATGGAGACTCCGGTTTCGCGGTAGGCCGGGTTCATCATGTCCACGCGATGGCCGCGGTCAAGAAGCATTCCGCCGGGGCCGGGCCCAAAGTCGATGGCATATGCCGCCTCGGTGTGGAAGGCGTTGTAGGCGAAGGCGTAGAGGTTCTCAGCGCCAGTGATGTAGTCGTAGCCGGCATTGGTGAAGCGCTGACCGAGGCTGGGCTCGCCATCGAACTGGTGCTGCTGTGGGGACTGATCATGGCCGTGGGCGATGACCTGGTTGGCATGATAGAGCGCCGCGTCGTGCAGTTTGGTGTTCCAAGCCAGTGCCGGTGCGGGCACAAGAGCGCTCCATTCGGTCAGAAGTATGTTGGCGTCGGTTTGGAAGGAGTCGATATGGTAGGCCGTGTAGAACTCGCTGGAACTGGGACTGCCCCACGTGGCCGGCGGGCCGAAGTTGATATTGGTCAGAATCCGCAGCTCGGCCTGCGGGTTGAGGCGCATGCGGTTGGTGATTTCAAGGAACTCTTGCTCGTCGTTGCTGGGGAGGGCGGCGCTGGCGATTGCGCCGGGAATGAGGATACCGAGAGCGGCCGCATAACGCCTGAATTTCATCGCTATGTGAACCTCATCAGAGCCCCGGCAACTAACGCCCTCGCAGGCACAGGTGGGGCAATTATACGTCGGATTTTCGGCGATGCTCACCATTTTCGCGGCGGGCCGGTGGGGTGGAGACGCTATAGGCGGAATAAGCGGCATTCGGGCCGGCCGGTTGAGCCTGAAGGGGTTTTGGCGTGAAATGGGAGCATGAGCCTGATCAAACTGCTGAGCGCGGCGCTGTGCATCACCCTCCTGACACCAAGCGCCCGGGCGGCCGAGCGGAAGGTGACGCTCGTGCCGGTCAATGCCCAACTGTCCGAGCCGTTTGGCGTGGACTTCGACGAATCGGGGGCCATGTACATCATCGAATACGGCGGCCATCGGCTGATCAAAGTTGGCACCGACGGCCGGCTGGAAGTGTTGGCGGGGAATGGCCAGAAAGGCTTTGGCGAAGATGGCGGGGCATCGACCAAAGCCCAATTGAATTCTCCGCACAACATCGCCGTCGGGCCGGGCGGCGATCTCTTCATCTCCGACACCAACAACTGCCGCGTACGCAGGATCGATGCGAAGAGCGGGATCATTTCGACGTTTGCGGGGACGGGGGAGAAGGGGCTTTCGGGCGATGGAGGAAGCGCCAGGCAGGCGCAGTTTGGGAATATTTACTCTGCGACTTTTGATCCGCAGTTTGAGCGGATGTATCTGGCCGACCTGGACAATCGGCGGATTCGAATGATCGACATGAAGAGCGGGATTGTGAGCACGGTGGCCGGGAACGGGAAGAAAGGGGTGCCGACGGATGGGGCGGACGCGATTGAGGAGCCGCTGGTTGATCCGCGGGCGGTGGCCGCGGATGGGAAGGGGAATGTTTATGTGCTGGAGCGGTCGGGGCATGTTCTGCGGGTCGTGGATGCGCAGGGGAAGATCAAAACTGTCGCGGGGACGGGAAAGGCCGGCTACAGCGGCGATGGCGGGCCGGCATTGCAGGCGGCGATGAATGGGCCAAAGCATCTGGTGGTTGAGAAGGGTGGGGATGTGTTGATTGCCGATACGGAGAATCACGTGATTCGTCGTTATAAGCCTGCGGATGGAAAGATCGAGCTGGTGGCCGGGACGGGGATGAAAGGAACCGGTGGAATCGGCGGGCCGCCGGAAAAAGTCGAGCTGAACAAGCCGCACGGAGTCTGTGCGCGGGCGGATGGGACGATTTACATTGCCGATAGCCAGAATAATCGAGTGTTGCGGATCGAAACCGAAAAGTGAGACAGCCGCCGGATGTGCGACAGCCATTTTCGCCATGTTAAAGGTAAATAGAACTGTCACCCTGCGGTTGCAATAGAAGTGTCACCCCGAACCTGCGGGTAAAGCAGGTGAATGGGAACACTGACAATGAGTTTGAATGAACG
>JBGPEF010000408.1:0-5419 GCA_041482675.1 Tepidisphaeraceae bacterium
CGAGCAGCGCCTGGCGGTGCGAAATCAGTTTGGACTCATCGCCCAACGTGATGAAGACAACCGCCCCGCCGCCGCGCGCCCGGGCGTCGTTGAGCAACCCCTGCGCGGCCGCCGGATCGCGCGCGGGTCGGAGTTTGGCGAGGCACGCCTCCAGCCTCGGCAAGTCCCGCGTGGGCTTTTGCACCTGAAGATTGATTTTCGCGCCGCCGCCGTCGATGGCCCGAAACCGCACCGAATACTGTTTCTCCGTCAACAACCGGCACAGCGCCACCGCGAAGCTGAGCGATTTTTCGTGGCGGTAATTCTGCATCGCGTCGTCGGGATTGGACACGGTCGTATCCAGAACCACCAGCACATCCTCGGTGCTCGGGTCCTCGTATTCGCGCACGGCAAGCTGGTTGGGAAACTCGGGGAGCCGAAGAGAGAGCGCGAAGTGGATGTTGCGCGGATTGTCCCCCGGCCGATACTCACGAACCCCCACGAAATCCTCCAGCGACGCCGGCGCGGAGCTGGTGCGTCCTCCCGACCGCCGGCGGCCCATCAGAAGCTGGAGCGTGCGATTGTCCAGCCGATAAATCGCCGGCAGCGCCAAAAGCCGCTGCGAAAACGGAAAATGGGCGCGGTTGATCGTGAGACTGCCGGGGAAGCACGTCTCGACTCGCAGCCCGCGAAGCTCGACTTCGCCTCGCTTGCGCACCGTGATATCCCAGGCAAACGCCACCTGGCCCAGTGCCCCAATTTGCGCCACGAAAACCGGCGGCGAATTGAGCGCGATGCCTTCAGCGCTGGTTTCCAGACGGGCGGTGACAAAAAGCGCCGGGAAGCGCTGGCGGCGATTGCCCAGGTGAACTCTTACTCGAAATCCGGAAAGTGCATGGAAATCCGCGGTGTTTTGCGGCGGCCTGACTTGCAGATCGTTCACGCCGCAAACGTGGGTGAGGACCGTCGCGGACAGCGTCCATCCCAGCGTCAACAGCGCGCACCACAGCGCGACGATGGCGGTGCCATTCTCGCGAAACGAGGCGTAGACCACCGTCATGCCAGCGATTGCGATCGCGAAGGCCAGATGCGCCGGACGAATCGACGCGCGGACAGAAGCAGGCGGAAAATAATCCATGGTTCAACTGTCGGGAACTTTCACATCAGCCAGAACGCGGCCCATGCACTCCTGCTTCCATTGGGTCGCACTTATGTTTTCGGTCGACGCCGCTGCCGGCGTGGCGCGATGCGGCAAAACCAACTGCGCCAGAAGCTTGATGTCATCAGGAATCACATAGGCACGGCGCTGCACCAGCGCATACCCCTGCGCCAGCCGCACCAATTGCAGGATGCTGCGCGTGCTGGCGCCAATCTCCAAGAGCCTGGATTCCCGCGTCGCCCGCACCAGCGCCACCGCATAGTCCACCAGGTGCTCGTTGATCCGCACCTCAAGCACCGCGGCCAGCAATTCACGAAGCTGCACCACGCTCATCACCGGCGCCAATGATTCCAGCGGATCACTTTGCTGGCGAGCAAGAGTAAGCCGCTTCTCCTCTTCGGCCGTGGCATAACCCAGCGAAAGCACCATCTGAAACCGATCGAGCTGCGCCTCCGGCAGATCGTTCACGCCGCGATGCTCGACCGGATTTTGCGTCGCGATGACGAAGAACGGGTCGGGCAGCGAGTGCGTCACCCCATCCAGGCTCACCTGCCTCTCACCCATCGCTTCCAGCAGCGCACTCTGCGTGCGGGGAGTGGCGCGATTCAATTCATCGGCCAGCACCAGATTCGCAAACACCGGCCCGGGCTTGAACGCCTGCGCGCGGTAATCGAAATAACCCGTGATATCCACCGGCAGCAAATCCGGCGTGCATTGGATCCGCTTGAACGAGCAGTCCACCGATTTGGCCAGCGCCCGGGCCAAAACCGTTTTGCCCACACCCGGCTTGTCCTCGAGTAGAACATGACCCCGCGACAACAGCGCTGCCACTACCAAACGGACAACACCGTCCTTGCCGACAATTACCCGGCCGATGTTATCGACCAGGGCCTGGATGAGGTCGAAATGATTAGTCATGAGTGAGCCGGTGAATGAGAATGCGCGCGATACAGCGGCAGCGGACGGCTGTCGAAGATGTACGGTCCCGCCCAGCGCATCAGAATTGCGATGAAGCTGCCGGCGGCGGCGACGAGCGATGCGATCGCCATGGCCTCGATCCCACCAAGCTTCGCAAAAACACGCTCGACCACCGCGGGACTCAACAGCCGGGCCAGATTGCTGCCAATGGCCGCGCCGGAAAATCCGCGGTGAAACAAAAATGCCGCGAATGCGATGCCTGCCATTTGCGCGCCCGTGAACATGGCCGTCGTCGGCCCATGGCTCCGCGGCGCATCGCTGCTCGCGGCCGCGCTGACCGCACGCGCCATGAATCCCAACATGACAAAACTCAGCATCACCGCGAGAAGGATGACGGCCGCCGCAACGATCTGTGGCAACGACCATCGCCCATCATACGCCCCCACCAGCGGCAGCAAGCTCAAATACAACATCGCCGCGGCCGTTATCGCGCTCGCCAAAAGCGCTGCCTGCCCGATGCGGCGGTGAATGCGCGTGCAGTGGCGACAGGTCACCATCGACGCGAGTTTCTGCCAGTCGAACTGCCGCAGCACGAGCGCTGTGCCAACGGAAAACAAAACGAGAAGCCCCACCGCGGCCACGACCCTCAGGTGCCACATGCCGGCGAGAGTGGGCGAGTCAAAGTAGAGGACCACGGCGGTCCCGCCACCAGGTCCTTCGCTGTATCCCTCATCGCCATATGCGGCCGCCGCGAGCAGACCCTGCGCCCAATCGTTGGAGTCAACGGGCACGGTTTGCACCTCGACCCGCGATTTTTCCGCGCCCTGAGGCTCAACGCCGAACTTCACACCCCCGCCATAACCAAGGCTCAAGTCGTATAAACCTGTGTTGCCGGAAATCATCGGAACAGGCTTCTCGCCCTCGAACGCGACACGGATGACCGTCGGCATGACCATGCGTAATGGCGGCTGTTCCGGCGGAACTTCGCGCGGCATGGCCTGGATGCGCGCTGCCAGCCCGGGATGGCGTTCGATGAGAAAACGCGCCGCCACATACGCGCGAAAAACCATTTCCAGCCGGCCGATTTCCGGCACCTCTGCCACATACTCGCGCCAGTGTTTGTCAAAGTGCTGGGTGATGGCGCGATCGTGTAATGAAGGCGCAAGATCCTGGTTGGTGCCCGACCGGCGCGCGGTTACGTAAAGCCCGGGGTGAACATCGACCAGATCGAGGCGCATGCCGCCCTCGCGAACCTTCGCGTGCGCCAGCTCGAAGTTGGCCCGGCCGGCCGATTCGTCGTCGCGCTGGAGCCAGACCGGATCGAAATCCGGCAACTGCCAGACAAACGCCGGCTCGATCGCCCCGCCGCGATCATGGAAACCGCTGGCCACCGCTTTGATCGCCAGATCCCCATCGAAAAGAATCGCCCCGACCTTTGAATAGCGCAGCCAATCGGGTGAATACACAAGCTTGACCGTCAAATCCCGGCCGCGATTCGCCTCGGCCGCCAGTTCCGGATCCAACGCTTCTACGGTCGTGTAATAGTAAATTCGGCCGCCGTGGGGGATACCCGTCGGGCTCAATTCCCGCACGCGCATCGCGAGTTCTTCGGACCCATACTTTTTCGCCAGCGCTTTGCTGATGGGCGTGAGCGATGCATCCCAGTCGCCCGGCTCGGAGGGGTCGAGGCTGAAAAACGGCTCATACTCCTCCGCCGCAAGTCGCAACACGTCGGCAAAGACGTCGAGATCGAAGGTTTGCTCGGTTTGCTTCGCGCCAACCAGCACGATTCGGCCGTGTACCGGGTCGAATGCAATCGAAGTCACATCGAGTGTCGCGGCCAGCTCTTCCGCTCTCGCGCCGCTGAATTTGATCCCGCCGGGTTCTTTTTGAGGGCCAGAAGCGGTGGGAATGCTGAAAAAATGCGTCCCGGTGCCTCTATTCACCTCTTGATACGCCCGGTCCGCAGCACCGTCGAACGCCCGGGCGGCGATGGCGCTCGACGGGGCCATTTGCTTAAGCAGCTCGAAAGTCGGCGAGTTGAAATGCGGCGAGTTGACCTGAGAAACTCCCGGCCGCGCTGAACCTGTGCCCGCGCTGGCCGTGCCCCTCGAGGCCGCCTTGAACTCCAGTGCCAGCGTTGCGGTCAGCCCATCCCGCTTGTCCTGCAAGGCAAGAACCTTTTGAAAACGTTTCTCGCGCCGCACGGGGTCAGGTTCATTGCGCGCCTTGGTGAACTCCGTGGTGGCAGCGGCCTGAAACGCCTGCGCCTGCTCCAGATGCGCCTGATAACTCGCCACCACCATCTTCGTGCGGGCGATGACCACGCGCGGCGGTGGAGGCGGCGGTGGAGCCGGAGGGGCCGCCGGTTGCGTCGTGAGGGCGCGCACAGTCGAATTAACTGCCTGCACCAGAGGTGCGGCCGGCATCGGTCCGATGTTTCTTTGCGCCGACCGCAACACCTCGGCCAGCGCTGTGTTCGCGGCTCCCAGCCCGTCCAGAGCGTCTTTGCCGCGTTGCCGCTCGGTGATTCGCATCACGGTCTGTTCGACCAGACTGCTGATGCGACCGGATTGAGTGATCGGTGCAAGGGTCTGCAATGCGAGGGCGCCGGCATCGGCCAATCGCCCGGCCCGGATATCCTCGGCCAGCTTCCGCCGCTCGGGTCCCACTGTCGTCCCTTTTTTCTCTGGATCAGTGGAATAGGTCACTCCCACGGAGACATCCCCCGCAACTTTGCTCAGTTTTAAATTGGCATTCGCGCCCACGCCCACCGCCACGGCCACTTCAGCAAACTTCACACCCTCGCCCTGCTTTTGCCCCGGTTCCAGCCGCTCCTGGGTCAGGATGGTCATGGAGCGCTTGGCCGCCACCTCACCCTTGCCCGCCTCCATCCCATTTTCCAGTGTCACGGTGTAACCCGTTCCAACCGTGACGTTCTTAAAGTCCAAAGCCGACTGAAAGATCTGCGGGAGCACATCCCGCTGGGCCGCGTGGGCCGCCGCATCGATCGCCGAGGTCTCGGGTGGAAGAGTCGAAGTCTCGACTGACTTGAGGTGCAGCATCTCCATCATCTTTAGCGTGGCCGCGCCGCCTGGCAGGGTGCGCGCGTCGATCCCCATGGCGTGCAGGAACGCCTCATTGTCACGGTACTGGAATTTGATGGCGACGACCTTCTGTAACAGGCGGTTCTCATTGCCGAACTTGACCTGAGGGCCGATGTTGTAGGTCGCGGTGATCGTCTTTTCGTCTGGATTGAAACTGACCTTCATCGACATTTTGCCGACCCCATCCTTCGATTTCTCGAGCGTAAACCCGCCAACCTGATGCCCATTATCCAGGCCGATCTGCGCGCTCGGATCG
>JBGPEF010000409.1:0-5419 GCA_041482675.1 Tepidisphaeraceae bacterium
CCCAGCGCGCCGTCGCCGCCCTCCCCAACGATCCCAGCATCCACGACACCCTCGCCTACGTGCAATTGAAGCTCAAGGATTTCAAAAATGCCCAGGAGAGTCTCAAGGTCGCCTCAAAACTCGATCCCCAGAACATCAACTGGCGAATCAAGCTCGCCCAGGCCTACGACGAGGCCGGCCAGATGGACGACCTCGGCCCCCTCCTCGACGAGATCGAAAAGATGATGACTGAAACCCAGGTCACCGACGCCCAGCGTCAGCTCATCCGCCAACTCCGCACCAAGCTCGCCAAAACTGCCTCGCTCCCCTGAGGGCCTTCGTACATTCCCTCTTCGTACATTCCATGAAACGCAAAAACCCCAGCCATCGCTGGGGTTTTTTATTCCAACCGCCCGATCACATCCCCAAGCGCCTCTTCCCACCGCCTCATCTTCCCAATCAACCTCTCCGACGCCTCCAGATCCAATACGCTATATCCCGGCCGCGGCGCTGCCCTCCCCAGCTCCGCCGTCATGCACGAATCCACCTTCGCCCCCGGATTCACCTGCCGCGCAATCTCGTTGGTAAACTCAAACCACGTACACTCCCCCCCATCCGCCAGGTGAAAGATGCCCCTCGCCCCCTTCTCGATCAGCTTCAAGCTGTTCCCCGCCAGTTCCTCGCTCGACGACGGCCTGCCCGTCTGATCATTCACAATTCTCAACGGCTGATTCCTTTGCAGGAACCCCACGATCGTCCGCACGAAATTCTTCCCCCACGGCGCATACAGCCAGCTCGTGCGAATGATCAAATGCTCACATCCCGACTCGACTATCGCCTTTTCCCCCAGCGCCTTGCTCCTCCCATACGCATTGATCGGCTCAATCGCATCCCCCGGCCGATACGGCCGCTTCCCCCGCCCATTGAACACATAATCCGTGCTGTAATGCACCAGCAGCGCCCCGCGCTCCCTGCACACCCGCGCCAATGATCCCACTCCCACCCCATTCACCTCATTCGCCAACCCCTCCTCCTTCTCTGCCCCATCCACATCCGTGTACGCCGCACAGTTGATCACCACGCGACAATCGCCGATCGCTTTTCCGATATTCCCCGCATCCCTCAAATCGAGTTCCCCCCGCCCCAGCGCCACATATTTCACTCCCTCCCCATCCAGCAATTGCCTCCACGCGCGATGCAGCATTCCCCCCGCGCCCAGCAGCAAAATTGGTCCTTCAGCCACGGGCGAACTATATCTCAGGTTGTGATGTTTATAAAAAAAGGACAGCCGTAGGTCCGGCTGTGCCGGACATTTTTCATTTCATTTATAAAAAAAAGGACAGCGGTCAGGGGGAGGGCGTCCCGGACCGCTGTTGGAGGGGAGAGTGAGAATCGTGAAAACTCTTTGTTCTGCTTCTGTACCTCGTTACCAGACTAATCGATTCCTTCGTGCGGAAAACTTGAGCGAAAATCCAAATTATTTTTTCCCCCTTCGCTCTCACCCATTCCGCGACTGTTTTCTACTCCCCATTTATATGCGCGCTAACCGCGAAAGTTTTCAAAATCAAGAAAAATCTTTCGGTGCCCCGTTTTTTGCACTTTTGCCAATCTGGCAGCCATCAATCCAGCCAGGGCGTTTTTGGCATTCCAACCTCCCCCTCCGACGCCCTGCATCCACTTGCATAAACCCCTGTTTCCCTTAAGTTTAGATCGCGGCCCGCCGCAGGTTCCAATGGCACATCGGTTGCTCTTAAGCACCCGACACCTCTCTGCGCGGGCAGCGGGGGTGCTTCTTGCAGGAGTCAAATCATGGCAAAACCTATTGGGATCGATCTGGGCACCACCAACAGCGTCGTGGCCATCATGGAAGGCGACCAGCCCAAAGTGCTGGTCAACGCACAGGGCAGCCGCCTCACCCCCTCCGTTGTCGCTTTTACCGATAAGGGCGAAATCCTCGTCGGCCAGCCCGCCAAGCACCAACAGGTCACCAATCCCAAAAACACCATCTTCTCCATCAAGCGCTTCATGGGCCGCCGCCACAGCGAAGTCGCCCAGGAGGAAAAGATGGTCCCCTACGAAATCATCGGCGGCCCAGAAGAGATGGTCAAAGTAAAGGTCCGCGGCAAGGAATACACTCCGGAGCAGATCTCCGCGATGATCCTTCAGGATCTCAAGAAAACCGCCGAGGCCTATCTTGGCGAAACCGTCACCGACGCCGTCATCACCGTCCCCGCCTATTTCAACGACGCCCAGCGCAAAGCCACCAAAGACGCCGGCGAGATCGCCGGCCTCAAGGTCATGCGCGTCCTCCCCGAACCCACCGCCGCCGCCCTCGCCTACGGCCTCGACAAGCGCAAAAACCAGAAGATCACCGTCTTCGACCTCGGCGGCGGCACTTTCGACGTCTCGGTGTTGGACGTCGGCGATGATGTCTTCGAAGTCATGTCCATCTCCGGCGACACCCACCTGGGCGGCGATGACTTCGATGAAGTCCTCATCAACTATCTCGCCGACGAATTCAAGCGCCAGGAAGGCATCGACCTCCGCCGCGATCCCATGGCCCTTCAGCGCCTCAAAGAGGCCGCCGAAAAAGCCAAAATCGAGCTCTCCACCGCCATGGAAACGACCGTCAACCTCCCCTTCATCACCGCCGACCAGTCCGGCCCCAAGCACATGCAGATGGCCATCACCCGGGCCAAATTCGAGCAGCTCATCAACCACCTCGTCGAGAAATGCCGCAAACCCGTCCTCGATGCCCTCCGCGATGCCAAGCTAACCCCCGAGCAGGTCGATGAAGTCGTCCTGGTCGGCGGCTCCACCCGCGTCCCCATGGTCCAGCGCCTCGTCAAGGAACTTTTCAAAGGCAAGGAGCCCAACCGCTCCGTCAATCCCGACGAAGTCGTCGCCGTCGGCGCGGCCATTCAGGCCAGCATCGCCACCGGCCAGATGAAGGACATCCTCGTCCTCGACGCCACGCCGCTCTCTCTCGGTGTCGAGACCCTCGGCGGCGTCATGACCGTTCTCATCCCCCGCAACACCACCATTCCCACCGAGAAGAAGGAAGTCTTCTCCACCGCCTCCGACAATCAGCCGGCCGTCACCATCAACGTCCTCCAGGGCGAGCGCGAATTCGCCAAGGACAACCGCCTCCTGGGCCGATTCGAGCTGCGCGACATTCCCCCCGCCCCCCGCGGCACGCCGCAGATTGAGGTGACCTTCAAGGTTGATGTCAACGGCATCCTTTCCGTCAGCGCCAAGGACCTGGGCACCGGCAAGGAGAACAAGATCACCATCACCGGCAGCGGCGGCCTCTCCAAGGAAGATATCGAAAAGATGAAGCGCGACGCCGACGCCCACGCCGCCGACGACAAGAAGCGCCGCGAGACCATCGAATTCAAAAACCAGGGCGATGCCCTGGTCTATAACACCGAAAAACAGCTCCGCGAGCACGGCGACAAGGTCTCCAGCGAAGTCCGCGGCCAGATCGAAGGCGCCCTCAACAATCTCAAGGATGCCCTCAAGAGTGAAGATGGCGAGCGCATCAAGAAGGGCATCGAAAACCTCAACCAGGCCGCCTACAAGCTCGGCGAGGAGATCTACAAAAACGTCCCCCGTGGCGGCACCGGCGGCCCCACCGGCCCACCATCCCCCGGCGGCGACGGCGCCAAAGCCGGCGCATCCGCCGGCGGCAAAAAGGACGAGGACGTCATCGACGCGGAATATGAAGTGAAAGAGTAGACGCTAAAACGTGAAACGTGAAGCGAGTAAATTTGGTGAGGCGCCCTCACTAAACTGACTTGCTTCACGTTTCACGTTTTCACGTCTTCATTCCAGTAATTCTTGTGAGGGACCCCTCACTTAGGTGACTTGCTTCACGTTTTCACGTCTTCATTTCCAGCCCCCCTCTGGGAACTCCACCGCCGCATTTACGTTTGCCCCCCGAAGCCTTATCCTTCCCCCCATGTTCGACAAAGTGTTCGCCAAGTGGTGGCTGGCTCGGGTGACGCCCTTCAAGGATGTTCCCCCCGAGAAGCTCGAGGCCGACCGCGAAGCAATGCGCCGCCAGAAGGACTACAACCAAAACTACGCCACCTTCCTCAACGAGGCCGTCCTCCCCGCCGTCGATGCCCTGACCCAGCTCCTCCGCAAGCACAACATCGTCCACCGCGTCTCCAGTTGGGGCAACCAGCTCTCGCTGCGCGTGCACATGGCCTGGCGGTGGGGGGAGCTGGTCATCCTCCAGAGCCACGAGGACTGCATCACCTTCGAGCACCACATCATCACCGAAGGCGAGAAACGCGGCGATGATTCGGCCCAGGACCACTCCCACGTCTACGACCTGCGCGATCCCCTCCCCGAGGCCGTGGCCAGCCAGGAGCTCCAGTTTTTCCTCGGCCGACTCGCCCAGGACCTGGTCGAGCCCGAAGACGGCCCTGAAATCCCCCCCGGCGAAACACCGCCTCCGGAATGACCCCTTCACTCCCTTCTCCCCCTCCCAGGCAATAGTGGGGCGGACATTCTTGTCCGCCCTTTCTCGTAGGGGCGGCTTCCGCCGCCGTGCTCTGTGGCCTCCCCACCCTGACCGGTACCGGTATTCCTGCCCCGGCTTGATCCCGGCACAACCCCCCTGCGATTGCCCCGTCCCAGCGTGAAGCCAGGCCGAGGGTGGCAATATTCGGGGGTATGTGTACGATACCGGGCGTGAGGGATGACGAGGCGGCTATGGCGACGCTGGAACGCACCGAACTGGGCGATGTCACCGTGGTGAAGCTCAAAGGGAGCCTCACCATGGAAGGTCTGGAGGAGGTCGAACTCCGGTTCCAGGAGCTCACCCGCCGTCCCGGCAGCCACACCCTGATCGATCTGACCGAGGTCGAAATGGTGACCACCCCCGCCCTCTCCATGTTCCTCGCCGCCGCCAGCGCTGCCAAGCAATCCGGCGGAAGGATCATCTTCACCGAATCCCGCCCCCCCGTCCGCGACATCCTCAAGCGCCTCCGCCTCCACGCCGTCCTGCAAACCATCGCCGGCTACGAAGAAGCCCTGGCCGAAGCCCGCCGCAAATAACCCCCACCCCCATTTCCAACTGTTCACCCTCCCGCCCCTCAGCGCCCTTGTAGCGCAGTCTTTTAGCCTGCTTCTCCTGGTGCGGCCTAAAACCGGGACTGAAACCGGGACTGGGCTAGTTTATTTTCCCGCCTGTCGTAGGGTGGGCATTGCCCACCTCCTCCGTACGTCGCGCACTCTTGCCCGACATTACACCGTACTCCTGCCCGACATTTCATGGACCAAAACCGGAACTGGGACCAAAACCGGGACTGGGCTCGTTTATTTGCCAACCCCCACCCCATCCCCTATAAAACCCCCATGCCCCCACACCCCCGCACCGCCCCCCGCGGCCGCGTCAACCACGGCCAAAACCCCACCCTCGGCCGCAAGA
>JBGPEF010000410.1:0-5418 GCA_041482675.1 Tepidisphaeraceae bacterium
CCCTAGCCGGTACCGCACGTAAGTTGAGCACATTTTGAACCGATAGTTGAATGGGCGCGGCCTCTCAGAAGGCCGCGCCCTTTCAAGCAGTACGGACCAATAAGGATGGCGGACGCTACAAACGTAACGGGCAGGATGCCCGTCCTACAGGGAGCGATGACTTGCGGCGCGGCGTGGTTATACTCGTTCTCTGCCTGTGTTTCTTAGCGGGGGGAACGTGCGGACTGCTTTTTGGTTCATCGCAGCGCATCCCCGGCGTCGCCAATCTTCCCTTCAATCAAATCGTTGGCATGTCGCTGTTCTATCTGGCGGGATGCGTAGGCATGCTGGGCATGCTCTCGATGCATCGCTCGACGCGGAAGCTGACGGAGACACTGGTCAAGACGGACAGGAATGCCCGCCCCACCGAGGAGGGCGCCTTCGCCAAGATTGGCTGCCCGCATCCCGACCTGTATGCGCTGGTGGATGCATTCAACGCGCTGGTCGAGCACGCGGAGCGGTCGATCGCGCGGGCGGAGCTGAGGGTCAAGGAGCTGGATATTCAGCTTCGGGTGGCCACGGCCGAGCGGCAGCACGCCGAGGCGATCATCTACAGCATCTCCGACGCGGTGCTGGTGACGGACGTGTTTGATGAGCTGGTCCTGGCGAATGACACGGCGGCCCGTGCGTTCAATTTCGACATCAGCGGGTCCACTCGTTTTCCCATCGCCCAGGTGATTGACGACCCGAAGATGGTCTCGCTCATCAAGGAAATGCGGCAGAGCGACAGCAAGAGCGGCCGGCGGATCGTGGAGCATCGCGTGAAGGGGCCAACGGGAGAGCGGACCTTCAAGGTCACCCTGTCCAACGTCGCCTCGCGCGATGAGAAGCCGGCGGGCGTGGTGTGCGTGCTGCACGACATGACCAAGGAAAAGGAAGTCGCGGAGATGAAGAACGATTTCGTCTCCAACGTCAGCCATGAGCTGCGCACGCCGCTGGCCAGCATCAAGGCGTATGTCGAGATGCTCATCGACGGCGAGGCGGCGGATGAGAAGACGCAGCGCGAGTTTTATGACGTGATTCACAACGAGGCCAATCGCCTGGGCCGGCTGATCGACAACATTCTGAACATTTCGCGAATTGAGTCGGGCCTGGTGAAGACCAACCGCAAGCCGCAGAGCCTGATGGTGATCCTGAAGGAGGCGGTGGAGGTGATTTCGCCCCAGGCGAAGCAGAAGCAGATTGCGATCGAGGAGCAGATCGCGCCGGCGTTTTATCAAACCATGTGTGACCGCGACATGCTTTACGAGGCGATCCTGAACCTGCTGTCCAACGCGGTCAAATACACGCCCGAGGGCGGCAAGATCATCGTGCAGTCGGACGTGGATGAATCGCGCAGGAAGGTCACAGCGCGGATTTGTGATACAGGAGTGGGTATTCCGGCGAAGGACCTCCCGTTTGTGTTCGATAAGTTTTATAGGTCCGAAGCCAACAGCCGTATGGCCAAGGGCACCGGACTGGGTTTGTCCCTGGTGAAGCACATTATTGAAGTCGTGCATCGCGGCAGGCTCTTCGTCCAGAGTGAGCAGGGCAAGGGAAGCACGTTTGGATTTGAATTGGATCTGATTGAGTAGTTTTGGTCGGATCCGGAGGAAATATGAGCGTGAAGACGATCCTGGTCGCTGATGATGAGTCGCACATCCTGCACGTGGTGTCGATGAAGCTGCGCAACGCGGGTTTTCGCGTGGTGACGGCCCGTGATGGCCGCGAGGCGTTTGAGATGGCGCTGCACGAGAAGCCGGACCTGCTCATCACCGATTATCACATGCCCGAGCTGTCGGGCCTGGAGCTTTGCCAGAAGTTGAAGGAAGAGCCTTCAACGTCAAACATCCCGGCGATCATGCTGACGGCCCGAGGCTATCAATTGGAGCCGCACGACACGGAAAAGAGCGGCATCCTCTGCATGCTCAGCAAACCATTCAGTCCAAGGCAACTGTTGCAGACGGTCAATGAAGTGCTGGAGAAACTTTCGACGAAGTCGTAAACCATGGCCGCTATCAATTCCCAACCCGCATCGCAGAAACCGGCCGCAGCGCGAAAGATCACGCCTGTGGTGCCGGAGGCGGTGTTGGAACATCTGGCGAAGCAAATTCGGCCGGCCGGAATCTGCCTGCTCCTGCTGAGGCCGGATGGGAGCCTGGCCTGGCACGATCATCTGTCGGGCGTGTTGTACGAGCGATTCCTGGTGCCCGCCCTCAAGCACACGGAGCTTCTGGCCAATCAACTCCGTTCGCTGGTCTCGAAACTCAACGGCCAGTCGCCGATCCAGGTCTGGGATTTCGTACCCGGCGCGGTCCTCTGCGCGGCGCCAGTGATGGATCGCCGGCACCTGATCGGCATTCTGATCCTGGCGGGCAAGCGTGAGGATTTCTCGCTGGATGAGGATGTGCTGCGGGTGTGCAGCCAGATCGGCCTGGATTCGATCTGGCTGGGTCAGCAGGCGTCGCACGTGTGCGCCCACGGGCCGGACCGGCTGACCGTCGGAATCGGGCTGTTTGTCACCATGCTTTCCGACCGGCTGCGGATCACTGGGCTGGAAGAGGAGCTCAATTCACTTTCAACCCAGCTCGCCAATACTTACGAAGAGCTGACGCTGATCGATACGATCAGCGGCGGGATGCGGGTCAATCGCAGCAGCAGCGACTTTTTCCGCCAGGCTTGTCTGGAGCTGATGCAGGTCATTTCGGTGCGCGGCATGGGCGTGGTGCTCAGCAACGAAAAAATCAAACAGGAAGCGGTGCTCTACGGCGATCTGAGCCTGCCGCCGGGGCAGGTGCAGCGCCTGGCCGAGCAACTGCTGGCGACGCTTTCGGTGAAGAAAACCTGCCTGCTCATCAACGATCTGAAGAGCGACAAAAATTACAAATGGCTGGGCGAGCATGCGCAGCAGCTTCTGGCCGTGCCGCTGCAACGCCGCGACCAGATCCTCGGCTGCCTGTTTGCGCTGGATAAGGCCAACGGCAGCGAGTTTGACTCGGTGGACAGCAAACTGGTGACGTCGATCTCCAACGAGTCGTCGATTTACCTCGAGAACGCCATCCTGTTCGGCGACGTGCATGGCCTGATGATGGGCCTGCTGCACAGCCTCACCAGCGCGGTGGACGCCAAGGATGCTTATACCTGCGGCCATAGCGAGCGGGTGGCCCTGCTGAGCCGGCATCTGGCCACGCTGGTGGCGCGGCCGGATCACGAGGTCGAGCGGATTTACATGGCGGGGCTGCTGCATGACGTGGGGAAGATTGGCGTGCCCGAGACGGTGCTCCAGAAGACCGGGAAGCTCACGCCCGAAGAATTTGACCAGATGAAAAAGCACCCGGAGATCGGGGCCCGCATCCTGTGCGATGTGAAGCAGCTCGAGGACATCATCCCCGGCGTGCTCTATCACCACGAACGATATGACGGCAAGGGATATCCGACGGGCCTGGCAGGGAGGGATATTCCGCTCATGGGCCGGATCATCTGCCTGGCCGATTGTTTTGATGCGATGACGTCGAACCGCACGTATCGCAAGGCGCTGCCGCTGGAGGTGGCGCTGACGGAGATTCGCAGGTGCTCGGGAACCCAGTTCGATCCGGAACTGGCCGAGGCGTTTTTGAGCATACCCACGGATCAGTTCCGATCGCTGCTGCGTGACCATCAGCAGCAGGCCAAGAAGCTGTTGGAGTTGCAGGAGACTTTGCGCTCAGCGTGAGCGAACGAGGTGAATATGCCGGTGCGATGTGAGGAATACAACCAGGTTTGCGTGATGTCGGTGGATGGTGATCTGACGTCCGAGAATGCGCAGGGGATGCGCAATGCCTCGGAGGAGAGGATCAGCAACCGGCAGGTGGTGGACTTTATCGTGGACCTTGAGAAATGCGGGTTCATGGACAGCGAAGGGCTGGAAACACTTTTGTGGCTGAAGCGCCGGTCCGATGATCTTTTTGGACAGGCGAAGCTGGTGGGCCTGGATGATAACTGCCGCAAGATTCTGGAGATCACGCGGCTGGAGCATCGCTTTGAGTGTCATAAGGACGTGCCGGCCGCTCTGAAGATGATGAGATAGGCGTGAAACGTGACGACGTGCAGAATTGAAAGCTGACCATGATCGCATCACTTGAACGAAAACCTCTGGGACAGTTGCTGCTGAACAAGGGCCTGATTCGGCCGGAGGACCTTGAGCGCGCGCTGGAGGAGCAGAAGCGGTCGAATCATCAGAAGCTGCTGGGAGAGGTGCTGGTTGAGCTGGGTTTTTGCACCGAGGACCAGATCACCGAGTCGTTGGCGCAGGCGTATGGCGTGCCTTATGCCCGCGTGAGCCCGCGCATCGCCGACCCGAAGGTGATCGCGTCGCTGCCCAAGGAATTTCTCGAAAAACATCAGGTTTTGCCGCTGTTTCTGGTGGAGGGGATTCTCACCGTCGCCATCCCCGAGCCGGCGAACGTTTTCCTGCTCGAGGAAATCGAGCGGGTGAGTGGATATCAATGCCAGGTGGTCGCGGCCACCGCACACGACATTCGCGCGACGCTCCAGACCTATCTGCCGACCGAGAGCGTGTTTGTCATCGACGACATCATCGATGAGGTGAATTTTGAGGAGTTCAGCCTCGTCGAGCCGCAGTCGCTGGACATCAACAACCTCGAGCAGGCCGCCGGCGATTCGCCCGTCATCAAGCTGGTCAACTACTGCATCTACAACGCAGTCAAGGAAGGCGCCAGCGACATTCACATCGAGCCGGGCGATCACTCGCTGCGGATTCGGTATCGAATTGACGGCAGATTATTCGAGAAACTCCGCCCGCCGTTTCAGATGCACGCGGCGGTGATTTCCCGCATCAAGATCATGGCCGGACTGGATATCGCCGAGCGCCGGCTCCCACAGGATGGCAGCATTCACGTGATGATGGACAAGCGGCCGGTGGACTTGCGCGTCGCCACTTTGCCCGGAAAACATGGCGAGAAGCTGGTCATCCGCATCATCGACAACGACCGCGGCGCGATCAACCTCGAGCGGCTTGGCTTCAGCTATGACACGCTCAAGCAGTGGCGCAAGCTGATTTCGCTTCCCAATGGAATTCTGCTGGTCACCGGGCCGACCGGATCAGGCAAGAGCACGACGCTCTACGCCAGCCTCCAGGAGCTCAACGAGCCCGATGTGAACATTTGCACGGTGGAAGACCCCATCGAGTACGCGATGGCCGGCGTGAATCAGTTCCAGGTCAATGACAAGATTGGATTTTCGTTCGCCAACGCGCTTCGAGCCCTGCTGCGCCAGGATCCGGATATTCTGATGGTCGGTGAAATTCGCGATGGAGATACAGCGCGAATTGCCACGCAGGCAGCGCTGACTGGCCATTTGGTGCTCAGTACGCTGCATACCAATGATGCGCCGGGCGCGATC
>JBGPEF010000411.1:0-5406 GCA_041482675.1 Tepidisphaeraceae bacterium
CAATGGCGGCGCCGGCAACGACACCATCTACGGCGGCGCCGGCGCGGACAACATCGACGGCGGCGCCGGCAACGACACCGTCTACGGCGAGGCCGGTGCGGACAGCATCAATGGCTCCGGCGGAAACGATTCCCTGCTCGGCGGCGATGACGCCGATTCCATCCTCGGCGGGACGGGCGATGATTACGTCAGCGGCGGCACCGGCAACGACACCATCCATGGCGACGATGGGGCCGATTCGCTCTATGGCGATGCGGATGCGGACCTCCTCTACGCTGATGATGAGGGGAGCGTTGCAAATTATCTGTCTGGCGGCGATGGCGGTGACAGCATCTTTGGCGGCGATGGCAACGACAGCATCTACGGCGGAGCCGGTAACGATACGATATACGGCGCCGGGGGCAACGATTATCTTGAAGGCGGTATAGGGAAAGATACGGTTGACGGCGGCGACGGAAACGACTCTCTCTACGGCAACACGTCTTCGGCCGACGATGGCGAGGAGGATTGGTTGTATGGCGGTAATGGAACGGATACGTCCGACAACCGGGCCGGCGATCATTACAGCGGCATTCCGTGAGAGGAACTTCAGGATGCCTGCGACCGGAGGACCACGAGCAAAAAGGAAGACAGCCCATGAAAGTGCCCAAACTCTATTTCTTCACGCCTGACCTGCCGCACGTCATGGGCGGGATCAAGCAGATTTACCGGCACGTGGATGTCCTCAACGCCAATGGCTTTGACGCCTGGGTGGTGCATCGCAAGAAGGACTTCAAGGTCACCTGGTTCGAGCACAGCACGCGGGTGATGTACGAGCCCGCGCCGCTGCGCAAGGAACTGGACATCGCCGTCTTTCCGGAAATCTGGGGGCCGAAGATCAATCAATTCGGAAAAGAAATCCGCAAGGTCATCTTCAACCAGAACGCTTTTTACACCTGGAAGCCCCAGCCGCTGCGCGGGCCGTTTGACCCGCCTTATCTGAACCCGCAGGTGATCGCCACTATCGCCGTCTCCGATCACAACCGAAAATTCCTCAAGTGCCTCTTTCCGCGCATGCCGGTCTATCGCATCTATTACAGCATCGATCCCAGGCTCTTTTATCCCGAGCCCAAAAAGCGGCAGATTTGCGTCATGCTGCGCAAGAACATCGAGGATGTGAAGCAGGTGCTGCACATCCTGCGGCTGCATCGCGGGCTGGAAGGTTGGAAGGTGGTGCTGATCGACAAGTTCAGCGAAGCGCAGACGGCCGCGGTGATGCGGGAATCGGCCATCTTCCTGAACTTCGGCTCGCCGGAGGGATTTGGCCTGCCGCCGGCCGAGGCCATGGCCTGCGGATGCATCGTCATCGGCTATGACGGGTACGGTGGCCGCGAGTTCATGGGGGAAGGCCGGGCGGATATCGTGCCATTTGGCGATATCCTCAGGTTTGTACAGACAGCGCGATCGGTCATGAAGCAATGGGAGGGGGATCCCGCGAGATTCGCAGATCGCCTGGAGGCGGCGAGGCGATTGATCAACGAGAATTATTCGCAGGAGCGCGAGCGGGAAAGCATTGTGCACTGCTGGGAACGAATTCTGCAAATGGACGCTTACCAACAGAAATCCGATGTCGCGGCGGCTTAAGCCGGGCTTGCGAATTGGAATAAAACCTAAGTTCTGAATTTTTCCAAAACTTACAGCATGGTCGGCGTCACAAAAAAGTACAAATCCGTCAACTGCTGCTGCGAGCGGTGATTCTTGAACAACCAGCCGATAATCGGAATATCCCCCAGGCCCGGAACTTTGTTTTCACGAGTCGTCGTGCGGCTCATTCTCAATCCCGAAATCACCAGCGTCGCGCCGTCGTCGATGGTAACAGCCGTCTCGGCCTCGCGCGACTCGATGACCGGGTTGATCAGCACCTGATTCGGATTCTGCCCACTGATTTTCGGCATCACGTTGAATCCCGACACTGATGACACGATCGAAATAGCATGCAGCTTCACCCGATCCGGCCCCACCGCCTGCGGCGTGATATACAACTGCACGCCAACCGGCTTATACGTCGTCGTGATCTGCAAAACACCATTGAGAATGCTCGCCGTCTGAATCGGCAGCTCCTGCCCGGCCAGCATGTAGCCCGTCTGTCCCGCGGCCACGGTCATCCGCGGCGATGAGACAACTCGGATCAATCCCACATCCGCCAGAATCTGAAACGACGATTCGACGGAGATGCCCGCCTCCTGAAACGTCTTCATGAGGCTGATCACGCCGCCCTGAAACGGCACATTTCCCGGCTGCGAAATCTGATCCAGAAATCGTTGCGTGCTGAACACCGAGCTGGCTGTCTGCGTTGAATCCGTCGCCAGGCGGTTGGCGATCATCTGCGCGCCCTGCTGGTAATCAAAATCCTGACTCACCTCGAAGATCTTGGCCGCGATCTCCACCTGCCGCGCCGGTATGTCCAATTTGGCCAAAACATCCAGCACCGAAGGCTTCATGGCCTTATCGCAAGTCACGACGATGGTATTTTCCCTGGGCAGCGGCAGAACTGTCCCCGCCGTCCCGATGTGCGCGGTCAGGACCGCCACCAGCGGCACCAGGTCCGCCTGCGCGACCGTCACTGTCCGCCGCGCGGTCGCTATATCCCGGCTTGTCGTCACGCTGGAACCCCCATAGCTTCGCAGCGCCCAGATCAGCCTGACCTTCCCGTCCGGCAGCTCGACCACCTTCACAGGCAACTCTTCTATAGGCTGGGTCGTCGCCGCGGCCGCCGGGCGGGTCGCCGGGCGCCCATGCTCATGATTTATGGGGTCATCCGTCTTCTTGCCATCAAACCACCCCTCCCACGACGTCTTTGGGCCCTTCTTCTCCAAAACCCCGTACCGCACCTCCGTCAGCCGATCCTCGCTGTTCTTAAAGGCCGCCGCGTCCTGCCGGGGCGTGCTAGAAATAACCGTCGGCCGAGCCCCAAAATCGCTATTTTCTGAAAATTTAGTGCTTTGCGAGACCTTCTCAACGCATCCCCCCGCCACTGTCATTAGGAATATGCCCAAGACCATCCCCGCCAGCCCGGCCGCCCGACCACCGCGATCCATCGCGATGCTACTGCACGTTCTCATCGAACAGCAGTGAGAGCGAAACATACATCGCCTCCTTCTGGCTGATGACATCATTCTTACCCCGGCCGACACCTCGGCCATTAAACTTCCCCGCATCTCACCCACCGGCATTGAATCTTTATCGCCCGGAGCGGAACCGGCCTTAAAAACCCCAAGGCCGGGATTCGATTTGTATCGGCAGGCTATTGCCCCATCAACACGTCCAACACCTCCTTTCCCCATTAAAAACCAGACATGAGTACGCCAGATACTTCATAACTCTTTTCTACAGCACTTCTTGTTGCACATCTATCCACTTAAAGTAAACGCACCCATTATCGTTATTGGCCGTGCTATTCCATCGGGCGGACGGGTCCATGTACCCCCATCCATAGAGTGCTACCCCCCTCCCCAGCCAGCGTTGTACTTGCCCCGCCCGATCAGTCGCTATATTTTGACATTTCCACCCCCGAATATGGGCTCTCATCTCCATTTCATACTCCCCTGACTGTTGTAACCCCCCTAGATAGCCGTTGAGCATAATGTCCGACTAACCGAGGGTACTACCGTGCTCAGTAAAAACACCAGACAGGCCTTCACGCTGATCGAAATCCTGATCGTCGTCATCATTCTGGGAATCCTGGCGGCCATCATCATTCCCCGGTTCGCCAATGCCAGTAAGGATGCCAAGCGAGCTGCTCTCTCATCGCAGCTCAACCAGATCCGTGCCCAGATCCAGCTCTACATCATCGAACATGGCGACAACCGCCCCCCCAACTTCACCGGGAGTAACTGGACCGACCTGACGACGCAAACGATCTACAACGGCACCAACCGCGGCCCCTACCTCCCCAACATTCCCATCAACACGCTCAACGGGTTTACCAATATTGTTGTCGTCCTCACCGACCCCGCCTGGGGCGACCCGGTCGTGGGCGCGAACATTGGCTACGTCTACAACTCCAACAACGGCTTCATCTGGGGCACCAACACCACCGGCGATAAGGTCTACAACGAAGGCAATCCCAGCGACCCCGCCAACTGAATATTGCAGCGCCGTTCAAGCGACAACCCCCGGCCACTCTGGCCGGGGGTTGGTTCGTTTTTGGGTTGTCAATCAGTTTTAAAAATACGCTTAAGCCGCGAGCTTCATGCTGCGGCGGATCCTCGTCGCTAGCGCCAAGCTTCCCAGCAGGCCCAAGCCCATCCAGGCGGCAGACGGGAGGGGCACGGCCGGGGTGTTGCTGAAAGGCAGATCAATCTGCAAAACGGCCGGGCCTCCGCAGCATTCGGCATAGACCAATTGGAAGTTGAAGTTGCCGGAAGGTCCGGTGTAAGTGGCGGTTGATGTGATAGGCGGTGTGGGCAAAGGACTGAAGCCGAGGTTTGTACTGCCGATGATCAGCGTCAAGCCATCGTCATGAGTAACCGTAAATGTCTGCCCATTAGTGACAGACACGAACCCGGTGAATTCGAGCAGTGCTCCCTGGGTGCCGTCGTCCATGAGGGAGGCGAGCGTGCCGGCCGTATTCTCGGTGATGTTGAAAGCGCTGCTGGTGGCCAGCCACGCGCTGATGGTAGCACTGGTCGCGTTGAAATTCATGGGAGAATTGACGTCGAAGGTGACGTCTGGAGTGGTGGCCGGAACGTTGGCCGGAACGGCGTTAAGAGTTACCACCTCGGGGACAAGCCAAAGACGGCCGGTGATCGTATTGGCCTGTGCAAAACCGACGACCATACACAGCGACACAGCGGCCAAGGCCGCGCCTGCGAATCCCTTGTTCATGATCCATCCTTCCAATTAAGCCCGTCGCCCCTGTCCCACGTCCGATAATGTACCACGGCTGAGCTGGCCCGCAAGTTTGTGTGAGGTTTTAAACATATGCCCAGTGGGAGGGGCGGCGAAGGATTGCCTATTTTGCAGCCGGACGAGCGGGCTCGATCATCAATTCCTGCCAATAGTTAGGTCATAGTGGAATATCGGTAACTTTTCCTGATCGCCGCCGACACACCTGAGGTAATATAGGTTGGCACCCTGACCGACAACCGGGGAGTTTTGAGGGCTACAAGCGGGGAGAAGAGGCGTACATCGTGGATTCGCAGCGGAGGCGGCCCCGGCCGGGGCCTTGGTTTGGTATTAACAACAGGTTAAGCCGGAGAAACAAGATCAGGAACCTCAACAGCCCTGGCGAGGAGGCACTGCGCGCCCGATTTGAGCCGCTGGAGATGCGCTTGTTGATGGCCGTCACTCCGGTCATCAACGAGTTCATGGCCTCCAACGACCACACGATCAACGACGTCGATGGCGACTCGTCGGACTGGATCG
>JBGPEF010000412.1:0-5395 GCA_041482675.1 Tepidisphaeraceae bacterium
CCGCGTGATCGATGAGAAGTCGGCCAATCGGATCGAAGGCGATCTGCTCGGCCAGTATCGCGTCACCGACGAGAAGCTGGCCATCGAGAAGCTGCTGGCGCCGATTGTGCCGGTGGATATTTTGTGCATCGGCCTGAATTACCGCGAGCACGCCAAAGAGAGCAATTCCGAGGTCCCAAAGAATCCGATGCTGTTCATCAAGGCCAGCAACACGCTGAACAATCCGGGCGATCCGATCCCGATTCCGCGATTGAGCAAGGAGATCGATTATGAGTGTGAATTGGCCGTGATCATCGGCAAGACGGCCAAGAATGTCTCGCGGGAGCGGGCGCTGGATTATGTGTTTGGATACACGGCCGCCAATGATGTGAGCGCGCGGGATTGGCAGCGGGAAAAATCACTGGGCGGCGGGCAGTTTGCGCGAGGGAAGAGTTTTGATGGCTTTTGCCCCCTGGGGCCGTGGATTGTGACGCGGGATGAGATTGCCAACCCCAATGCGCTAAAGATCAAAACAATTCTCAATGGCCAGACGATGCAGGATCACACGACGGGCGACATGATTTTCGATGTGCCGGCGTTGATTGAGTCGCTGTCGAGCACGATGACGCTGCGGGCGGGGGCGGTGATTCTGACCGGCACGCCGCAGGGAGTGGGGTTTGCGAGAAAGCCGCCGGTGTGGATGAAGGAGGGGGATAAGGTTGTGGTGGAGATTGAGAAGATTGGGCGGTTGGAGAATTCGGTGTGGGCGGAAAGTTAATGGAATCAGGGACCGGTGATGATGAGGCAACTCGCGGCAGCGACAAAGGCGAAAACGATGAGAATGCCGATGTAGAATCCGCGCCAATCCCATTTAAAGTGGATGTAAAAAGCACTCGCCGAGAATAGTATTAACGCGAATATCGCCAGAATACTCAACCTGAGGGCTATCAGCACCACGCTTGGAAGTGCCGCGAAACCGAAGATGGCTCCGAAGGCCATTTGTCCCCACAGAGGCATGCCAAATCGAGCGGACGATTCGTTGGGTTTGTTGGTGTAGGGAAGAACCGGTAGAGGCGATCTTGGTGGAGCGGGTGGATTCGGAGAATCGTCGGATGGCGTTTCCATCTCATTGATTCATAAAACAAATCCCCTCGACCAGCGAAAACCCTCCCGCTCCCAGGAGCAGCCCCATCAGGAACCATTTGGCGGTACGGCGGAAGCGGCGGAAGGCGAAAATGCAGGCGGCGATTCCGCCCAGGAAGAATGCGCCGAACAGAATTGATGGCCAGATTGGGTGCGGAGAGGGCGAATGGTTCAGGTCATAACCCGACACGCCCCAGACGAAGACGCCCAGGCCCATGGTGGCGGCCGTGCCGATGATGCCGCCGAGAAGAATCAGGAACGTGCGAAGAAGAATCCGCGGGCCGGAGGGATGCGCGGGGGCGGTGGAATAAGTGAGGATTTGCGGAGGCGTGTCCTTGGGAGCAGGTGGAACAGCATTCATGAGCCTGTTTCTTTCTTAGACAGACGACTAATTGGACGCGCATACGCCAAAAAGAATCATGGCGCCGAACGGCGCGGATGCCAGAAGGCCGGTTCCGAGCCTTTTCCATCTGGGCACGAACAATAGATAGATGCCCAGGGCGATTTTACATGAGCCGAGCAAGGGAATGAGAAGGACGGAATAGTCGTAAAGACCAAAAAACTCTCCGCCGCCGGGGTGCATGAAAAGACGTCGGCCAAGCACCCAAAGGATGAACGATGCGATGACGCCGCTGGTGAAGCCAATGAGAAACTTGCGGGTGGAAAGTCGATCGTCGTTTTGCGAAGAAGTAGCTAACGGATCGGGTTTGGAGTGATCGGACATTCTTAATTCACGGGCGAGGCGCCCGTGCCACGTGCCGCCAATCATACCGCCGCACGGGCAGGATGCCCGTGTTACGTCTGCGCATCCGTCGGCTCCAGCGATTCGGCCGATTTGATAAAGCGAGAAAACCACCCATTTCCGGCCGCCAATTCCTGCGGCGAGCCCGACTCGGTCACCCGCCCGCCCTCGATCACGTACACCATATCCGCCTGATTAATCAGGCTCGGCCGGTGACTCGTCAACACCGTGGTTCGGCCTGCCATCAGGCGATCCAACGCGGCGATGATGGTTGCTTCCGAATCCGGTTCGACGGAACTGGTCGGTTCGTCCAGAAGAAGGATTGCCGGATTGGCCAGGAAAGCGCGGGCGATGGAGATGCGTTGTTTCTGGCCGCCGGACAGCCGCACGCCGCGCTCGCCGACCTTGGTGTCGTACCCCTTGGGCAGCTTGCTGATGAAGCCATGGGCGTTGGCCGCCCTGGCTGCGGCGATCACCTGCTCCATGGTCGCATCGCTGTGGCCATAGCGGATGTTGTCGAGGATCGAGTCGTTGAAAAGAAAAGTCTCCTGCTGCACCAGCGCGAAATGCCGCCGCAGGCCTTCGCGGCGGATCTCGCGAAGATCACGCCCATCCAGCAAAACCTGGCCCGCTGCCGGATCGTAAAATCGCACCAGCAGATTCAGGACCGTCGATTTACCCGAGCCGCTGGGGCCACAGAGGGCGACGGTTTTGCCGGGATGGATTTGCAGCGAAACATTCTCCAGCACAACCGGCCCCGGCTTGCCCAATTCCGTCGGATACCGGAACGTCAAATCCCGCAATTCCATCGTGCCGCGCACCCGCTCCAGCGAGATCGCGTTTGCGGCATCGGGCAGCTCATCGGGCGCATCCAGCACCTCAAAAACCCGCTTGGCCGCGGCCATGGCCCGCTGCACCATGTCGTTCACCCGCGCCAGCGTCTGCACCGGCCCAAACAGCCGCCACCAATACGCTCGAAATGCCAGCAGCGAGCCAAGGGTGAAGCTCCCATCCTTGAGGATGAAATATCCCCCCGCGCCGATCATGGCCACGTTGCTGAGAAACCCGACGACGCGCGTGAAGGGAAAAAACGTGTAGCGTGCATTGATCGCCTTGATCTGCTGGTCGTAATACGCGCGGGTCGACGCCTCGAACCGCGCCGCCTCCTCTTTTTCCCTCGCGAAAATCTTGATGACCACCACGCCCGAGAGATTTTCCTGCAACCGCGTGGCGATATCGGCCGCCTTCTCGCGGACGGCCATGTAAATCGGCTTGATGAGCCTGTTGAAAATCTTCAGCAGCACATAAACCAGCACCAGCGGCGCCAGTGCGATGCTGGCCACCCGCCAATCCATCCACATGGCGATGGCGACGGTGATGCACCACACAAATCCCTCGCCGATGATCACGTCGATGCCATTGACGATGAAATTCTGGATCTCATCCACATCGCCGATGGCCCGGCTGAGCAGATCGCCGGTGCGCTGCCGCTGGAGATAGCCCAGGCTCTGCGATTGCAGCTTGTGATAGACGCGGTTGCGCAGGTTGAAAATAAATTTCTGCGCCACCCGGTTCATCAGGTTCTGCTGGATGGTCTGGAGGACTTCGCCAAAGAGATAAACGATAAAAAGCCACGCCACGGATGCGATCAGCAGATTCATCCGCCCGTGGATTCGATGGTGGAGCGAAAACCAGTCGTGGAGGATGGGCGATTCGTTTTTCTTCTCCAGGACAATGTCATCGACGACGAATTTCCAGACCTGCGCCGGAAAAACCTCGCACGGGCCGGAAAGAATAAGCAGCACCAGCCCCACCCCAATCGCCCCATAGTGCGGCCGGAGCATGCGCATCAGGCGCTTAAAAACCCCCCGCGTATCCGGTTTTGCCGCCTCTTCCGACATCCGGGCGATTCTAGGGATTCTCGCCGGAAAGAAGAAGACTAAACACGAAGCTCACGAAGGCACGAAGGCCAACTCAAGGTATTGCGCGGATTGCCGGAGACGACGCACAGGGATTCATTCTTTTTTAAGAGGATGAGGTGCGATTGCAAATTGTGCGCGCGAGGACCAGGCGCGCCTTTGTGCCTTCGTGAGCTTCGTGTTTAATCCGGAATTTCCGCGTCGGAAAAGAAGCAGGCGCCTCGCCGCGAGAGTGGGGTGGCGGCGAGGCGCCCTTGAGGGTCTTTCGATTTTTCGTCGCGTCACATGTTCTCGGCGAACGCCGCCATGTGCTCCGGCACCGGATAATGTTTCATCAAGAATTCCCGCAGCTGCGCCCGCTGGGCAATCACAAAATAAACCGGCTCATCCAGCCGCCGCGTCGAGAAATTCACCGCGCGAATCAAATGCTCCGCATCCGTCGCCACGTTCAAATGCTGATCATCTCGGTGCGTCGGCAGGATCTGAAACTGCCACGCCTGCCGGCGATTAATGTGGCGGAGACACCTGGTATCCACCTCAAGTTCCGCAAGGTCAACCACCCCGGCCATCTGCACATACTGATGCACCCACGCATCCTCGATCGCTTCCGGGCTGACTCCATAGAGCCGCTCGGCCAGGTCGCCGAAGGGACGATGACTGACCCGCTGAACCGACACGATGTGCTGCACCTGTTTTTCGGTGAGCACGCCCTGCTGTACCAATAATTGTCCGATTTGAATACCTGGCAACTGAACCTCCGGCTAATCTGATCTTGATATCGGCCGGAAGCACCACGGGCTTAGCCATTTAAACCGTGACGGAGGGCATTGAGTTTGTGGTTGCGGATGGCTGTGCGGATTACAATGGCAAACATGAAACTCCCCCTGTCACGGCGGCGATTTTTAAAGGCCTCGGCGGCCGCGCTGGCGGCGGCCGGGTGCAGCTCGAAAAACGGCAAAACCCCCGACGACGGCCCAACCATCGTTCCCCCCACGGCCGTCAGCGGCAACACCAACAACACGCCCCCGCCCTCCGCCCGCATCAACATCGGCTTCATCGGCATCGGCAACATGGGCTCCGGCCATCTGGGCAGCTTCGTGAATAATCGCGAAGTGCAACTGCTGGCCATGTGCGACGTGCGCGAGGAAGTGCGGAATCGCACGAAAAAACAGGTCGAAGACACCTATGCCAATGTCTTCGATTCCGGCTCCTATTCCGGCTGCGCCACCTATCTCGATTTCCGCGAGCTGCTCCAGCGCGAGGATATCGACGCGGTCCTCATCGCCGTGCCAGAGCACTGGCACGCCATCATCGCCATCGAGGCCGCCCGCGCCGGCAAGGATATTTATTGCGAAAAGCCCCTCTCGCACACCATCCGCGAGGCCCGGGCCATGGTCAATGCGGCGCGGCGATACGGCCGGGTATTTCAAACCGGCAGCCAGCAGCGCTCCGACAACAATTTCCGATACGCCTGCGAATTGGTGCGAAATGAACGGATCGGCAAGCTCAAAAGCGTTCATGTGAACGTCGGCGGAACCTCCAACTGGGCATTCCTGCCCGAGGAGCCCATTCCCCCCGGCTTGGATTGGGACCGCTGGCTCGGCCCCGCCCC
>JBGPEF010000413.1:0-5392 GCA_041482675.1 Tepidisphaeraceae bacterium
CCCCGCTTTCTCCCCGCTTCCACCCCGGTTCCATCCCGGTTCTCACCCGGTTCCATCCCGGTTTCATCCCGCTTTTATCCCGGTTTTATCCCACTTTTTCGACCCCCCAAAACTGCAAGCGCCGCTCCCTCCTCATCTTACGTTTTCACGGCCTACCTTTTATCTCCGCGCCCGCCCCAATCATCCCAAAACCTCAGCTGGGCACCACAAACGACAATCCACAAACCACAAACGGATTCCTCTCCCAAACGAAGCCAATCAAACCCACCAAACAAACCCAAATCCCCCTCCACCTCCCCAAAAACGCCACTTTTGCCTTCTCCCCCGCCAACTTTTTTGACCGAACAAACCCACCACTCTCCTCGCCCATCCCTTTACGCGCCCACGCCCCCACACGGCACCCCGCCCCATCCCCGCAACCTCCTCTTCGTCATTCGGATTTCGGCATTCCTTCGTCATTCGTCATTCGTCATTCGTCATTCCCCCCATTCCCCCTCAGCACTCAGTCCTCAGCACTCAGCACTTGGCTTCGATGTGACGGACCTCAACCCTCTCTTTACAATACCCCCATGTCCAACGGCCTCATCGAGCTCGTCGAGCACCTCCCGGCCAGCCGCATCCTCCTCCTGGGCGACCTCATGCTCGACCGCTATATCTTCGGCAACGCCGACCGCCTCAGCCCCGAGGCCCCCGTTCCCGTCCTCCATTTCCAGCACGAGGAGTACCGCCTCGGCGGCGCGGGCAGCGTTCTGGCCGACCTTTCCGCCCTCGGCGCGCACGTCTCCATCGTCGCCGTCCTCGGCCGCGATGAAGCCTCCAGGGAAGTTCGCAAACACCTCGCCACCGCCGGCGCTGATACACGCGGCCTGGTCGAAGTGGATGGCCGCCCCACCGTCACCAAGCTCCGCCTCGTCGGCTCCGCCCAGCATCGCCATCCGCAGCAGATGATCCGTCTCGACATCGAGGACACCGGCCCCATCGATCCCGCAACCTCTCAGAAAGTCCTCAACCACCTCTCCTCCGCCCTCGCTTCCACCGACATCCTCTGCATTGAAGACTACAACAAGGGCCTGCTCATCGCGCCACTCTGCCAGGCGGCCATCGAAATGGCCCGCGCCCGCAAAATTCCCGTCATCATCGACCCCGCCAACATCCCTGACTATTCCAAATACGCCGGCGCAACCGCGCTCAAGCTCAATCGCGGCGAAGCCGAACGCGCCACTGGCCTCCCCGTGCGCATCCCCGAACACTATTCCCCCGCCGCCGAATGGCTCCTCAAAAAACTCAATCTCGAAGCCGTCGTCATCACCCTCGACAAGCACGGCGCATTCCTCGCCACCAGTTCCGGCGAGCGCCGTCATCTCAAGACCCGCGAGCGCCAGGTCTTTGATGTCACCGGCGCTGGCGACATGGTCCTGGCCATGATCACCGTTGCCCGCGCTGCCGGCGCGGGATGGACCGACGCCGTCGCCCTGGGCAACATCGCCGGCGGCCTGGAAGTCGAGAAATTCGGCTGCGTCCCCATCACCCCACAGGAGATCATCCATGACCTGCTCTCCGAAAATCGCGAATCCCTTGGCAAACAACGCACCGCGGACAAACTCCTCCTCGAGCTTAATCGCCACCGCGCCCTCGGCCGCAAGATCGTCTTCACCAACGGCGTCTTTGACCTAGTCCACCTGGGCCACGTCGAGTATTTCCAATTCGCCAAACGCCAGGGCGACCTCCTCGTCGTCGCCGTCAACAGTGACGCCAGCGTCCGCCGCCTCAAGGGCCCCAAGCGCCCTATCATCATCGAAAAGGACCGCATCAAGCTGCTGGAGGAACTGCAAAGCATCGACTACGTCGTGAGCTTCGATGAAGACACCCCGCTGAAGCTCATCGAGCAGATCAAACCCGATGTGCTCGTGAAGGGCGCTGATTACACGAAGGAAAAAGTCGTCGGCTGGGATGTGGTCGAAGCCTGCGGCGGCCGAATCGCCCTCGCCCCCCTCGTCGATGGGCGCAGCACGTCGTCGGTTATTCAGAAGATCCTGGAGGCGTATAAGTGAACACCCCGCCTGCGCAACCACGATCATTGCGGCATATCCGGCGTCACCCGGGTGGCATACGAACCATCTTTGCACTTGATGGTGGTGATCCGTGCCGCCAGCGGGTCGCTGATCCGCAACCAGGATTTGTCCCCCGGCCGTTTTACCAGGCGCCCGCTTTCCTCCTGCTCGATCTGCCCCGGCATGATCCGGCCCTTGTTGGATGGACTGGCATAGAACTCATCCAGCTTCTTCTTCACGTTCGGATCCAGCCTCTCCAGATAGCCGACGAACGGCGCGCCGCCGGAACACTGGAACAGATGCGCCCGCACCGCCTCCTTGCCATCCTTGTCATACGGCACGATCTTGTCGGCCGAATCCTCGAACCAGGTCTTCCCATCATCATTCGTGTAATAGGCCTTGCTCATCAGCCGCGGCGCACTCTCCGGCAGCATCTGCCAGACGATGACTCCGATGGCCACCAGAATGATGAAAATGGTGGCGCCGGTCGTAAGCGTCTGATTCTTGTTCAGGGTTTCGCGGATTCCCACGAGTCACTCCTTATGGCGCAAAGGCGAGCTTCCGATATGACAGCGCTGGCCCCTCTGAACAACTAAAGGAGGCACGGGTCCAATTCTATTGTCTCTCTCTCGATTCCACAACAAATCTCCCCCTTCGCCGGCACCGCAAATACTCGCATCGGTGGTTTCCCGCCCAAAACAGGACCTATGGAAGGCTTGGGAATTTCTCATTTTTTCGCGCTCCCGCCGCCGCGGTTGCAGGACTATAAGGAACGGCGGTATAGAGGTATAGAACGGCAGTTGTTTTTCCAAAAGGAGACGGTATGTCACGTCTGGATAACGCTTCGAATCAGGGCGGGGCTCAGGCCGGCGCGGTCGGTCAGATCAAGGACAAGGCGCAGGAAGCCAAGGAAAAGCTTCGCGAGATGGGCTCGGCTGCTTCGGAGCAGGTCAACCAGCTCAAGGAATCGGCCAGTGAGTATTACCAGCAGGGCCGGGAAAAGGCCCAGGAGTATTACGAACAAGGCCGCCAGAAGGCGATGGAGATGGAGCAGAACCTGGAAGCGTATGTCCGCGAGCAGCCGCTGAAGGCCGTCATGATCGCGGCCGGCATTGGCCTGCTGCTGGGCATTCTGTGGCGCCGCAGCTAAACTCAAACGCAGCGTCCACTTCATCGCCCCGCTTTTGGCCGGCCCGCAGTTACACTCTGGTAAGCCATGGAAGCCGACGTACGCAAACCGTATTGCCCTCCGGACGCCCAGGGCGGCTCCGCCGCCACGGCGTCCGCCGAGCAACCATCCTCCGCGCAGCCCCAACCGGACAAGGGACCGGGGCCGCCGCATTTTGAGGGCTTCCAACGTCTGAGCCAGTTGGTGAGCGAGTACAAGGAGTATGCCTCCTACTACCTGGCCACCAAGCTCGACGGGATGAAGGCCTCGCTGCGGAGCGCTGGCATCTATGCGGGCCTGGGTATTGTCGGCCTGATCGCCTTCTCGGCGTTGATCAGCACGGCGGTGGCGCTTTTCCTCGTGGGCGCGGCCATGGGATTGGCCCACCTATTCGATCCGCCCAAATACTGGCTGGGCGCGCTGAGTGTCGGGCTGGGCGTGCTGGTGTTGGTCGGCATCGGCGCGGCGGTGGGAGTTTCCAAGGCGAATGCCGGATTCCGCAAAGCAACGGTGGAGAAATATGAGCAGCGAAAACGCTGGCAGCGTGGCCAGTTCGGGCGCGACGTCGAACAGGCCGCCGCAGCAGATGAAAAAGCAAAGTGAGCCCAGCGAGGCCGATTTCCTGGCCAATCAGCAGGCCAAGGCCAAGGCGGCGATGGACACCGCCATCGCCGACATGAAGCGCGCGTTGAGCGGCGCCTTCAAAGACAATGCCCACCTGACGGAGTGGATGGGGGCGTATCCGTGGGTGTCGATGGGATTGGGGGCGGCCGCCGGTTTTCTGGCCGGCAGCGCGTTGACGCCTTCGCGCGAGGAGACTTTCAAGGAACGGCTGCGAAGTTTGATGGACGAGGTGAAACCGAAGGAAGATAAGGAGAAGGCCAGCGAGAAAGGTACGGAGAAGGCCGCGCGGGCGGCGGTTGACGCACAGAAGCCATCGTTCATGAGTCAACTTGGGCAGGGGCTATTTGATGTGTTGAAAACGGCGTTGATCACGACGCTCAGCTCCGCGGTGACGGCCCAGGCGGTGCAGGATGATGGGCCGAAGGAGGGAAATGGGCAGGATAGGGAGTAGAATTTTCGATTTTCGATCTTCGATCTTCGATTTTCGATTTGAATAGGATGTGGGAAGTTATCCGTTGGGGCTGAGTCGGAACAAGCGAATTGGGCGCGGGCGCGTGACAACTGGCTGTTCGGAGAGTTCAACTTTCCACGGTTTTTGCCGAATCCATTCCAAAAACAGATCGCCGGTTTGTCGGCCGGGCTCGCCGAGCAATACGGAGCCGCCGGGGGCGAGATGGTTGCGCCAAAAAAGCTCCAGGAATGGCCATTGGATCTTTTCATAAAGGATGTCCGCGCCGAGGATCAGATCAAATCGCTCGTCCAGGCGATCCTTTTGCCAGTTTAAACGCCGCGTGCGGACATTTTCCGGCCAGGGAAGGCTGTTGAGGGCGGCAAAGAGGAGGGAATCGGGTTCGAGGTCGGCGAAGAGAACATTCCCACCCAGCGCGGCCGCCACCGTCCCCGCCAGGCCCATTCCGCAGCCCAGGTCGAGGATATTCTTGTCCCGCACGAGTTGCGGCGAGGTGACGAGCATCTGGCCGATTCCCAGGCCGCTTTCCCACAGCTCGGCCCAGTAGGGCAGATGCAGCTCATCGCCATCATGCCGCTGGCCGCTGAGTTTTTCGCGGCGATCCTCCTCGGCCGCCACCTGATCGAGCACGACATCGGGATCGGTGATGCGGGTGAAGGGAATCCGCAATCCGCCGATGAGCAGGGTCTGGGTTGTGGTTTGATAGCGGCGATGAATCCTGGCGAGCAATCGCGCGGCGAGCGTTGATCGCTGCTCTTGCGGTGATTCGCCAACCCCGGTCATATCATCGCCTGCCGCGGATGAGCGGCGGCTCTGTGGTCACCGAGTGCGGGGGAAGCTGCATGGCGACGAACCAGACGGCCGTTAACGCACCGACGATCGCAAAGACGGAAACCAGCGCACCGATCATCGACCCCTTCATGCTGAGCTTCAGGCGAGAAACGCCGCCGACGATCAAGGCGAAGAGAATCCAAATCATCGCCAGCGGCGGGCCGACGTAGGGAACCGGGGCCACCAGGCTGGGGCCAAGGCAATAACCAAAAATATTGACGACCAGAATCGGCGGCGCTTTGCTGGTCA
>JBGPEF010000414.1:0-5374 GCA_041482675.1 Tepidisphaeraceae bacterium
ATAAATCGTATCGCTCCAGCGCCTCCACGAGCAGATAATTCATCGGAAACCAGATCGGCCCGCGCCAGTTGGAATTCCCGCCGAAGAGCGCCGTGTCCGCCTCCCCCGGCAGGTATCGCACGCAGCAGTCCTGGCCGCCAAGATTCAAATTAAACGGATGCTCGCGATGGATGGCCGAAAGCGAGCGTATGCCGTGTGGCGAGAAAAATTCATTCTCATCCAGCATATATTTCAGCACCCGCTCCAGCCTCTCCCGCGACGGTATCGCCAGCAAATGCAGCCCCCCGGTGGGGCGGACATTCTTGTCCGCCATCCTCCAGCTCTCTTGCGGCACCAGATAGGCGATGTGCTTGGCCAAATCCTTGCGATTTTCCAAAAACCACTGCATCCGCTTGCGAAATCCCGGCAATCGCCCGATCACGCGATCGTCCAGCACCTCGACCGCAAACAACGGCACCAATCCCACCGCCGACCGAACCCGCAGCGGAATCGCCCCCGATCCGGTGTGCAACTGATCGTAATAGAATCCATCCGCCTCATCCCACAGGCCCGAGCCGCCCAGCGTGTTCATCGCATCGGCGATGGCCACGAAATGCTCGAAGAATTTCGACGCCACATCCTCATACGCCGGATCCTCGCTCGCCAATTCCAGCGCCATCGCCAGCATGGTCGCACAATAAAACGCCATCCACGCCGTCCCATCCGCCTGCTCCAGGTGATGTCCCGTCGGCAGCGGCTGCGACCGGTCAAAAATCGAAATGTTATCCAGCCCCAGAAATCCCCCCGCGAAAATATGCTTCCCGTGTACATCCTTCCGATTCACCCACCACGTAAAATTGATCAGCAATTTCTGAAACACCCGCGCCAAAAACAACCGGTCCCGCTTCCCCCGCGGCGCTGTCATCTTATAAACCCGCCAGCACGCCCACGCGTGCACCGGCGGATTCACATCCGAAAAATTGAACTCATAGGCCGGCAACTGCCCGCTCGGATGCATGTACCACTCGCGCAAAAACAGGATCAACTGCTCCTTCGTGAAATTCGCGTCCACCACCGCCATCGGCACCATGTGAAACGCCAGGTCCCACGCCGCATACCACGGATACTCCCACTTATCCGGCATCGAAATCACATCCCGGTTATACAAATGCCCCCAATCCGAATTCCTCCCCTGCTTCCTCCGCTCCGGCGGCGGCGGCTGAAGCGGATCACCCTCCAGCCAGCAGTTCACCACGTAATGGTAATATTGCTTCGACCACAACAACCCCGCATACGCCTGCCGATCCACTCTCCTCTGCTCCACCGATAACTCCGCCGGAATAATCTCCTGGTAATACGCATCCGCCTCCGCCACCCTCCGCCCAAAAATCTCCTCAAACTCATCCCCCAACGGCTCCACAATTCCCAGCGCATCCGCAAACAACCTCAACCGAATCTCCCGCTTCCCCCCCGCCTCAATCCTCAGCTTGTAATGCGCGGCCCCCTTCGTCCCCTGCGGCTTCGGATTCACCGCATCCCCCTCCCCGTCGATCACATACTCATGAAACGCATCCTTCACATACGGCCCCGCATTGGGTGCATCAAAGAGCTTCTCGATATTCGTCTCATTCTCCGTAAACAACCACCGCTCAAACCCCGCCTCGGCCACAAATCGCATCGGCTCCAGCGTCGCGTGATTCGTCAGCAGTTGATTCTCCCCCTCCTGCCACAATCTGGGCTTGATCCAGCAATCCTCCTCCTTGCATCCCCACGACCACGTGTTGCGAAACCACAGCGTCGGCAACACCTCAATCGCCGCCTCCTGCGGGCCATGATTCGTGATCGTCACCCGAATCAAAATGTCATTCGCCCCACCCTTCGCATACTCCACCACCACATCAAAATATCGATTCTCCTCAAACACCCCCGTATCCAGAATCTCAAACTCCCGCTCGCTCCGGTCTCTCCTCCGATTTTCCTCCACCAGTCTCGCATACGGAAACTCCCCCTGCGGATACTTATAAAGCCCCTTCATGTAAGAATGCGTCGGCGTCGAATCCAGATAGAAATACAACTCCTTCACATCCTCCCCATGATTCCCCTCCGGATTGGTCAACCCAAAAAGCCTCTCCTTCAGAATCCGATCCTTTCCATTCCAAAGCGCCAGCGCAAAACAAAGCCGGCACTCCCGATCGGTAATCCCTAAAAGCCCATCCTCCCCCCACCGATACGCCCGCGACCGAGCATGCTCATGCGAAAAATAATCCCAGCACGACCCATCCACCGAATAATCCTCCCGCACCGTCCCCCACTGCCTCTCCGCCAGATACGGCCCCCACCTCTTCCAATTCGCCTTCCGCGCCGCATCCTCCGCGAGCCGTTGTGATTCAGGATTATTGCCGTTCAAAGATTTCTCCAGGCGAGATGCTCAAACACTAAGTTATTTCAATTCCCCACGATACACCAGCAACGCCACGCTCTCCCCCTCCTCGCCACCGACCATCGTCCGATTTTTTTGGTAAACCACTCTGCATATGTGTAACATTCTGCTGTCACTTCACGGGTCCCTATGAGCCAAAACGCAATCTCCACCCCAGACCCCTGCGCTCTGGATGAAGTTCTCATCACCTCTCAGCTCTCCCAACGTCGCGCCCGCCCGCCGGATTTCCAGGCCGAAAACGCGGCGCTCATCGCCCTCTTTGACGCCCTCACCGAGTCGCCGTCAGTCATCCTCCAGAAGCTCGTCGAGACCTCCATCCAACTCACCGGCGCTGACACCGCGGGAATCAGTGTCCTGGAATCACAAGATGGCCGGGAAATCTTCCGCTGGCATGCGGTGGCCGGGGAATATGGTTCCCTCAAAGGCAGTATCCTCCCACGCTCCTACAGCCCTTGCGGCACCGTGCTCGACCGCAACTCTTCTCTGCTGATGGACCACCCCGCTACGTATTTCACCAACATGATCCCCATCAATCCCCAGATTTCCGAGGTCCTCCTCGTCCCGTTCTACCAGAATGACAAGGCCATCGGCACCATCTGGGTCATCGCCCACCGGGAGGATAAACGTTTCGACGCCGAGGATGCCCGAGTCGTCACCAGCCTCTCCAAATTGGCCTCGATCGCGGTGCAAACCCTCAAAAGCCTCGACGACGCCCGCGCCGCAAGCTCCGCCAGGGACCGATTCCTCGCCGTCCTCAGCCATGAGCTCCGCACCCCGCTCTCCCCCGTCGTTATGGCCGTCGCCGCCATGCAACAAAATCCCGACCTGACCCCTACCCTCCGCGAGGATGTCGAAATGATCCGCCGCAATCTCGATCTCCAGACCCGTCTCATCGACGACATGCTCGACGTCAGCCGCGTCATGAGCGGCAAGCTGCGCCTCCAGATGCAGCCAACCCGCATTCACCACCTGCTCAAACATACCCTCGAAATCTGCGCCAGCGACCTGAACTCAAAACAGCTCCATCTTCAATTCGACCTGGTTGCCGCCGCCGATCAGGTCTGTGGCGATCCCGCTCGCCTCCAGCAGGTGTTCTGGAACCTCATGAAGAACGCCATCAAGTTCAGCCCCGAAGGCGCCGACATCCACATCCGCACCAGCAATCCCCGCCCCGGCTCCATTCGCGTCCAGCTTCAGGACTCCGGCATCGGCATCGACCCACACAGGCTCCTCCGTATTTTCGACGCCTTCGAACAGGGTGACGCCTCGGCGGCTGGACACTCCACCGGCCTCGGCCTGGGTCTCTCCATCAGCAAATCCATCATCGACAGGCATGGCGGAACCATTCAGGCCGCCAGTGACGGCCCGGGTAAGGGCTCCACGTTCACCGTCGAACTCGATAACAGCGATCACTTCCCCTCCACCTCTAACCAGCGCCTCCCTGTCGATGAGCAGCCCAATACCGCCCAATTGCTCCTCGCGGTCGAGGATCACCGCAATTCCGCAAAAGTGTCGCCAACCTCCTCGTGATCCACAACGAACCCACTTGCCACCGTTTTCTCATCACCTCGCTTACCTCCCCGGTTCAGCCGCGTATAATCACCCTCCAATGTTCTTTAACTTCTTCGTCGAAACCTTCGCCCTCGGCCTCAAAAACATCCACCTGCACAAGCTGCGCAGTCTCCTCACCACCCTCGGCATCATCTTCGGCGTCTCCGCCGTCATCATCATGGTGGCCATCGGCGAAGGCACCAAACAGGCCGCCCTCGAGCAACTTCGTCAACTGGGCGCGCGCAACATCCTGATCCGCTCAATCCTCCCGCCCGAAAGCAATGATGCTTCAGCGCGGGCGCAGCGGATTCTGGATTATGGGCTGAAGCGCATCGACAAGAAGCGGATGGAGAGCCTGCCGGCTATCTCAGTGATCGTCCCCATGCGCTCCACCGAGCAAAAGGTGGTCTTCGGCGACCGGCGCCTGCCCTCGGCCAGCGCCATCGGCACCGAGCCGCAGATCTTCGAGGTGCTCAACCTGCCGCTGGACCGCGGTCGATATTTCAACCAGATCGACCTCCGCGAGCAGACAGCGGTCTGCGTCCTCGGCGCGGCCGCGGCCGAGACGCTCTTTCCCTATCAGGATCCCATCGGGCAGAAGGTCATCGTCGGTGCGACCGACGCGGGCGTCGTGGTGCTGGAGGTGGTAGGCGTATTGGAGAAGACGGGCCTGCGCCCGGGCGGGGCGACAGCAGTGATCACGCGCGACATCGACCAGGACATCTATTTCCCGCTGACGATCTGCCAGACCGTCTTTGGCGACAACATCGTCAAGCGCAGCATCGGCTCGCAGGAACGCAAGATCATCGAGCTGTCGGAAATCTGGGTGCAGGCCAAGCGCGTGGAGGATGTCGAGCAGACGGCCAACGTCATTAAAACCATCCTGCAAAAGGGGCATCAGGGGACCAATGACTATGAAGTGAAAGTGCCGCTGGAAATCCTCCGCAACGCCGAGAAGCTCAACAAGATGTTCAACTTCATCATGGGCGGCATCGCCTTCATCTCGTTGATCGTCGGCGGGATCGGCATCATGAACATCATGCTGGCCAGCATCACCGAGCGCACCAAGGAGATCGGAATCCGCCGCGCCCTGGGGGCCAAGCGCCGGCACATCACGCTCCAGTTTCTGGTGGAGACAACAGTGATCTCCCTGACCGGCGGCGCGATGGGAGTGGTGCTGGGATGCGTCATCGCGACGATCCTGCCGTGGCTGGTGTCGCGCTTCAGCGCTGGAGCCGATTATCGCACCCAGATCGCCACCTGGTCGGTTGGCGGCAGCTTTATCATCAGCGGCCTGATCGGAATCGGGTTCGGCCTCTATCCGGCCATCACCGCCGCCCGCATGGACCCGATTGAAGCACTTCGCCATGAATGAAGGAGAGTGTTCAGCGGCTGTAGGGGCGG
>JBGPEF010000415.1:0-5367 GCA_041482675.1 Tepidisphaeraceae bacterium
AAACAGCGGTTGAGCAACATCCCTGCGCTTTCCCAGTGCCATGCGGATCCTCCTTGAAGCAATCCTGGCATTTCAGCGCCAGGCGATTCAATTGGCAAGATCAGCGGCGCTGAAAAATCGACTTTCACCACGGGCTGCTAGCAGAAGATATTTGGTACGGAACACGCCAGGAGCTTGCGGGCATGCCTGACGTCGCTGGAGATCAAGTTCCGCCCACCGGCCCACCTCAAATTCAGCCTCCTCCTCGCTAATGCGATTTCATATTGGATAGCGATTGTAGGAGTGGCGAGGGGAGAGCAAACGCCATGACCTTAACATTTTTAAAATGGTTCGGGCTGCACACAAAGCTTCCGCGCTCCGCCCAGGTTGTTATTACCATGACAATGGCGATGTGCGCGTTCGCAGTTCTGTATGTCTGGATCCGAAGTTATAACGGTGGGGATGTCTTCCTGCACGAAAGTTTGCTGACCTTGAATGGTGAAAAAAGATATGGGCGCACTTGGGAACTTAGTTGCTTTCGGGGCAGCATCGCGTGTGGCCGGCATTATAAACTGCTGCACATGGACGACGTGCAGGCGTGGGAAAAGAGTTCAGGCTTCCACTGGGGCACTGATTTCGGGCCTGCGTCGTATTTATCGCTTCGCGATCCGCGTCTCCGATCGATATGGAACGAGTTCGGGTTTGGAGTAATTCGATCTGAACACAGCTTGGGATCCATGTTCATAGTCATCGTCCCGAGCTGGGCGGTTGTATTTGCTCTCGGCGCTCCGGCGGCTTGGTTATCGGTACACCGATTCTACACCTTTTGGCTGCATCATCGTCGGACGAGCCGCATCAATCGGGGCCTATGTCCACAATGTGGTTACGATGTGCGGATGACAGGATCAGGCTGCCCAGAGTGCGGGTGGAGGCCATCCCCGGAATGTCAATGAATCAGCTCTTAGGAGATGAGGTAGGTACGATAACGTGCCCCGGAATCATAAAACGGGACACTCCTGATTAACAGTAATTAGATAATTACAATGTTGTATCAAATGGTGCTCTTGCCGAAGAATTGAGACGCCAAGGACACCGGCCTGAATGAGTGATCGATCAGAACTGGTACAAGGCCTCGGCCAAGGATGAGTACCAGTACGGGTATGACGCGGACTCCAACGTGCTCTGGAAGCAGAACATGCTCTCTTCGTCCAATAGCGAGCTGTACGCCGACAACAGCGGCAATGCGTATGATGGGCTGAACCGCCTTCAGCACTTCCAGAGAGGAACCCTCTCCAGCGGCCACGACTCAATCTCCGGCTCGGCCGGCAGGACCCAGGACTGGACGTTGAAGCAGGTGGGCAACGCCACGACGATTAGGACCGATGGGACTGATCTCAACAGAACTTTCAACAGCCAAAACGGGTTCCTGACCATCGGAGGGGAGGACAAATTAGACGCTGACCGATTCGGGGATTTCGGCGTTGTGGGAGACGGATTGGACGTCCTCGTGGTCTTCGAAGGCGTCGATGAGCTTGAGGATGCGCTGGGCGATGTCGCCCTGGACGGGGATGGTGGTGTTGGGGACGTTGGTGATTTCGGCGGCCTCGATGGGGATGTTGAGGTTGGTGAGGTTTTCCTTCACTTTCAAAAAGGCGGCGGGGGTGGTGATGACTTCGTAGACTTCGCCTTCGTTTTTCACATCTTCAGCGCCGGCGTCGAGGGCCAGTTCGATGAGCTGATCTTCGGGGATGGCGTCGGACTTGATGGCGATGATGCCCTGCTTGATGAACTGGAAGGCGACAGCGCCGGAGGTGGCGAGGTTGCCGCCGGCCATTTCGAAGATTCGGCGTATTTCGGGGGCGGTGCGGGTGCGGTTGTTGGTGAGGCCTTCGACGATGAAGGCGACGCCGCTGGGGCCGTAGCCTTCGTAGACGACGGCGTCGAAGCTTTCAGCGCCCAATTCGCCGGTGCCCTTGGCGATGGCTTTCTCGATGGTGTCCTTGGGCATGTTGACGGCGCGGGCTTCGTCGATGATGTAGCGAAGGCTGAGATTTTCCTTGGGGTCGCCGCCGCCGGAGCGGGAGGAGATGATGATCTTTCGGGAGATTTTGCTCCAGATTCTGCCGCGCATGGCGTCGTTGGCGCCTTTGGCACGTTTGATTTTTGACCAGTGACTGTGTCCAGCCATATGTCCTCATTTGCGATTGGCAATTTGCGATTTGCAATTGCTAATTGTCTGTACCTTCACTTTTGGCCTGGGTTTCACGTTGGGTTGCCACCGGGGCGACGTTGACGGGTTGGCCGGATTCCTGTTGTTTGATTTTCTGGCGGAGCTGGAGCTTGAGGGTTTTGAGGTCTTCGCGGTTGGGGCCGGAATCGTCGAGGCGGTTGAGGGAAAGCTTCCAGGTTTTGACGGCGGCCTGGGGTTGGTTGAGGCGGTAGAGGACGTCGCCGAGATGATCGAGGACGACGGGGTCGGGGCGGGGGATGCGCTTGATGGCCTGGTCGAGGTGGCGGTGGGCTTCTTCGAACTGGCCGCGTTTGTAGAGGACCCAGCCGAGGGAGTCGAGGTAGGCGGCGTTTTCGGGCTCGGAGGAGACGGCGTGGCGGATCATGGTTTCGGCATCGCGGAGATTGCGGCCTTCGTCGGCCCAGAGATAGCCGAGGTCGTTGCTGGCGGGGACGTTTTAGGGGTCGAGCTTGAGGACATCCTGGAGGACCTGCTCGCTCATTTGCTTGCGCTCGAGGCGGTCGTAGAAGTGGGCGATGTAATAGAGCTCATCCGGATCGGCGGCGACGGCGGCGCGGGCGGCGTCGAGGATGCGGAGGGCGTCGGCGGAGCGGTTGTCCTGGGCGTAGAGGTTGATGAGCCATTCGGCGGCGGCGCGGTTGTCGGGATGGCGGGCGTGTTCTTCTTCGAGGAGTTTCTGGAAGTCGCCGGGGCGGTGGACGGCGGCGTAAAACTGGCTGGCCTGGGAGAGGACGAGGGGGTTGTCGGATTCATCGCGCATGAGGCGGGTGAGGGCGGATTCGGCGGCGTCGAGGCGGTCCTGCTGCATGTAGACGTTGACCTGGAGGAGGCGGGCGCTGACGCTGGCGGGGTCGGAGGCGAGCCAGTTCTGGAGGACTTTGAGAGCCTGGGCGGGGCCGCCTTTGCTGAGATATTTCTGGAAGAGAGCGAGATAGGCATCGTCGTAGGTGGGCCAGTCGCTGACGATTTTCCAGAGGATTTGCTCAGCGCGGGCCTGTTCGCCGCGATTGAGGAGGGCGGCGGCGAGGGCGTAGAGGACGGCGGGAGAATTGGCGCCGAGTTGGACGGATTCGTCGAGAGCGGCGATGGCGTCGGGGAAATTTTTGCGATGGAGGGCGAGGCGGCCGCGCAGCTCGGCGGCGAGGGCTTTCTGGCCGCTTTTGGTGGCGCGGTCGATGAGTTTTTGGGAGATCGACTGTTTTTCGGAGTCGGGGGAATCGGGGCGGGAGAGGATGTCGCTGAGCAATTCGCGATAGGCGGGGGCGAAGGGGGGCTCGAGGGCGACGGCTCGTTCGAGGCTGGCGCGGGCGAGGGCGTCGCGGCCCTGGAGCTCGGCGGTGCGGGAGATCCAGAATTGCTTGGAGGCCTGCGCGGAGGGGTCGGGGCCGACGTCGAGCTGCTGGAGAGTGGCGAGGTGAAGGCGATATTTCAGGGAGCCGCGGATGAGTTTTTGCCAGAGGGGATCGAGCTCGGTGGCGGAGTCGGAGCGGTGGACGAGGGCGTCGATGACGACCTGGGCGGCGGGCTCGGTCTGGCCGCGGCGGGTGTAGTGGTCGAAGAGGCGGGAGACGACGAGGGAGTCCCAATTGCTGTCGGAGAGGGTGGTGGTGAGGAGTTTGCGGGCTTCGTCGGAGCGGCCGGCGGAGTCGAGGATTTCGGCAAGGGCGAAGGCGATGGAGCGGTCGCCGGGGCGTTTCTGCATGATGCGCTGGAGCTCGGGGATGACGTCGGATTCCTTGCCGACGCGTTTGTAGACCTGGCGGAGGAGCTCGATGGAGTCGGGGCTGGCGCGGTGGCCGGAGACGAGATCGGCGGCGAGGGTGCGGGCGTCTTTTTCCTTTTTGAGGCCGAGGAGTGCGTGGACGAGGTGGGCCTGGTAGTCGAAGTTGTTGGGCTCGCGGGAGGCGGCTAGCTGATAGCTTTTGAAGGCGTCGTCGTAGTTGCCGTGTTTTTCGTTGAGCTCGCCGACCTGCATGTAGATCCACTCGGGGCGGGTCATGATGAAGTAGAGATCGGGGTAGCCGCGGACGTTGAGGCGGCCGGAGAGTTTTTGGAGGAGCTGGGTGAATTGGTCGAGGGCGGCGATGTCGTAGCCTTCGTGCTGGAGGGATTTGGCCAGAAGGAGATTGACAACGGCGGCGGCTTCGGGGCGGAGGGGATATTCGGAGGTTTGGAGGGCGAGGCGGAGGTGCTCGATGGAATTCTTGAAGTCGGATTTGGCGAGGTATTGGCGGCCGAGCTGGAGCTGGGTGTCGAGGTTGTCGGGTTGGAGCTGGGCAGCGCGTTCGAGGCGGGAGATGGCCATGTCTGCGCCCGCGCCGGCGGCGAGATAGGCCATGGCGAGGGCGTAGTTGATTTCGGGTGAGTTTTTGTCGAGCTCGAGGGCGCTGCGGAGGGAATCGACGGCCTTGGTGTGGTTGCGGTCCTGAAAGAGGGCACGGCCCTTGGCGTAGAGCTGGAGCGCGGGGAGGGAGGGGAGGGTGGTGGGTTGAGTGGTGGGCTGGAGCTGGGAGAGGCGGGGGCGGGGCTCGATCTGGTCGAGGGAGAGGAGGGAGATGTCGGTTGAGCGGGTGGTGGGGTGGTTTTGATTTTGGGCGAGGGGTTTGGGGCGCGCGGAGCAGCCGGCGAGGAGGGAGAGGAGGAGGATTGATGTTGTGGTGCGCATGGTCAGGAGGGACATTTTAGCAGGATCGGCGTGCGGAGGGCACTGGCGGACAAGCCGCCAGTGGGACGGGAACAACCCAGCATCGGGCCATCGAGGGATTATGGGATCACTTTGTTGAGAGGGTAGGTGATGATGCCGGTGGCACCGGCGCGTTTGAGGCGGGGGATTAGCTCGCGTTCCTGTTTTTCTTCGAGGATGACTTCGACGGCGACCCAGGCCTGGTCGGCGAGGCGGGAGACGGTGGGGGATTTTTCGGCGGGGAGGAAGGAGACGATTTCGGCGAGCTTGTTTTCGGGGACGTTCATTTTGAGGCCGACTTTGGCCTTGGCCTCGATGGCGCCGCGGAGTAGCATGCCGATGTTTTCCATTTTTTCGCGCTTCCAGGGGATGGCCCAGGCGGATTTATTGGAGACGAAGCGGGTGGTGCTGGTGAGGAGGGTATCGACGATGCGGAGGGAGTTGGCGCGGAGGG
>JBGPEF010000416.1:0-5313 GCA_041482675.1 Tepidisphaeraceae bacterium
CCACGATCGCCGAGCCCAGCAAATTGCTTACATCAACAAAATTCACCGTCCCCCCCGCCGCCGCATTCCCGGCCGTGATTGTCGCCGTCCACACCAGCGGCTGCCCAAAAATAATGCTCGCCGAAGACGATTCCAGCAGAGTAACCGTCGGCTCCTTCGTAATGAACGTGATCTGTGCGCTGCTCGCCGGCAAAAAGTCCCCATTGCCGCCAAATTCTCCCACCAGCAGATGCGTCCCAATCGAAAAATCCGCGCCAAAGCTGAAGCTGCCCAAACTCAACACCCCGCTCCCCATCACCGCCGCCCCCTCCAGCAGCGTCACCGCCCCACCATCCACAACCCCCGCCGCCGACGTGACCGTCAACGTCACCGTCGTCTGCCCATCCACCGTCAGCACCGCCGTCGTCCGCGCCCGTTTCACCGTCAGCGCACTTGCCGCCGAATCCCCCGCGTTAAACGATGCATCCCCCTCATAATGCGCCAACACCGAATAGCTCCCCGCATGCAGCGTGCTCAGCGCCAGCGTCGCCGTCCCGGCGGCAATAGTCCCCTGCCCCAACGTCGTCCCTGTATTGGCGTCAATGAACGTCACCACCCCGCTCACCGCCCCCCCGGCCGATGTCACACCCGCCGCAAACGTCACCGAGTCTCCGTAAGTTGAGCTGCCGTGCGTCAGGTCAAACATCCGCACGCCACTCGGCGTCGCCATATACAGCATGTTCCCATCATCGCTAACCGTCATCACACCGGAGCCATAAGGATTGGCGTTGGGAATATTCTCGCCAATCGCCACGCTGAACATCTTGCTCCACGTCGTCGTGTTATATGCCGTCAGCAGGTCCCCTCCCGAATCCGCCACGTACAACACATTGGCCGTCGTACTGAATGCCACCCCCGACTTGCCGATCACAATGCTCTTCAGCAGACTGCCCTGGCTGCTGACCACGTCGAACCCACCGCTTTTGGCCACCGCGATCATTCCCCCATCACGACTCACCGCCAGGCCATAGATATTTCCAATCAACTGGCCGCCATAACCACTCAGCGTGTCGTTCTTGTACGCATAAACATCATGCGGCGAGACCATCGACACATAGCTGTAATCCGCACTTCGCGCCAGCACCGCATAATCGTTCAAATAGAAAAGCCCGCTGTTCAACGACACATCGCTCACGCTGTCGTCCGCCAAATCAATCCGCCGCGCCCAAAACAAGCTATACGGCGATTCCGGATACTGCCCCACAATCGCCCTGCTCGTCGGCCCGGTCATCGCCATCGCAATATCCCCCGGCGTCGCCTGGCTCGCATCCGCCGGCACCACAATCGACACATACGTGCTCGTGTCCAGGTCGATCTTGTAAACATCCGGGTTATGCAGTTCCGCAACGTAGAGATACTTCCCATCCGGCGTGATATCCCCCGCATGCAGGTCCGCCCCCAAATTGATCGACCCCAGCAACTGCCCATCCCCGGCGTCATACCGCTCAATCTTGTCCGGCAAAACCGCCAGCAACTGATGCCGCAGCGAATCAAAGATCAAATCCCGCGGCTGCGCCCCCGCCAGCAGCCAATTCGCCGGCGTCACCACCTGCGATTCCACCGCCACATCACTGCTCAATAATCTCCGCGATTCCAGCGCCTCAATCATGGCGCTGGCAGAACGCACTGGCGGGATTGCCCCTCCAGCGCGTCCAAAGCGTTTTCCTAAGTAGCGGCGAAATAAGCGCATCATGCGGCAGTCCCCTCCACCAATGGGACTAACCCCATATCGGCAGAGGAAACGCGCTGCTCAACCTCGCAATGCGCTACGTTATCGGGCTTACGATGATGGCAAATGACTCGGTCGCAGAACCGCCCTCCCCATCCAACGCCCGCACCAATACCCGATTAATCCCCACCTGATTCGCCCCTGGAGTCCAGCCAATCACGCCCGTGCTCGCATTGATGCTCATCCCCGCCGGCGCTTTATCCAGCGCAAAGCTCAACGCATTGTTCTCCGGATCAGTCGCATTCACATCATACGAATACGCCACCCCCACCCTCGCCGCCACAATCGGCGCCGTCGAAAACATCGGCGGCTGATTCACCTTCGACAGAACCCCCACCCCATACCCAAACCGCACCCGATTTGGATCATTAAACCCAATCGTCTTCACCCCACTCACCTCCCCCGCCGCCAAAACCCCATCCCCAATTAAATTGCTGAAATTGAAATACGGCAACCCATTGGGCAGCGCCCCCTCCGCGTTCCTCACCTGCACGCTCTGATCACTGATCTCACGCACATTCGCCAGCAACGGCTCGTGCATCGCCACCGTGCCGGTGTTCCGCACCGCCAGATCGACGTAAAGCGCATTGTCCTTCTCCACAAAACTCGTCCGCCCATATTCCGCCTTCGTCTGCGCATTCTCCTGCAACTGCCCATAATCAATCGTCCCCGCCGGCCTGCCAACCAGCGTCAGCCCCGTGCTCGCCGTCTGTCCATACTGGTCCGTCGCCGTAAAGCTAAAAACATTCTGCCCCGGGTTGATGTGTACCAGCGTGAAGAAATTCCCATCCGCATCCAGCGCATCCACCGGCTTGCCGTCGATCGTTACCTTCGTGATCGAATTCTCCACCGGCTGTCCCTGCTCATTCACATCCGGCGCCAGCGCATGCCCGCTCACCAGCACACTCGTATTCTCCGTAAACGCCGCCCCCGACGCCGGCGAATCAACAAAAATGCTCGGCTTCGATGGCGAAACCGGCTCAAAATTCTCATCCAGCCCCAGGATCCCGTTGAACTCATTGTCCCCATCGCTCTCCAGCGCCCCCGGCCCGCCCCACGTCACCGATGCATACCGAAACTTCTCGCCGCTCGCCGTCCCCACCGCATACACAAACCCATCCCACTTGATCCCCAGCTTGGCATTCCATCCTTCCAGCCACACCCGCTGCGTCACCGCCTGCGTCCAGTGCACCAGATCGTTCGACAAATAAATCGTCGACTCAATCGCCTCTTCCGGCAGCGGCCCATGATCGATCGAATTGAAAATCGCCGCCTTGCTCGCCAACGTCCCCAGATCAAACACCGTATCCCCAACCGTATCGCTGGTCTGAATATTCAGCCGATCGATCGCGTTGGCGGCCGTGAACACGCTGACATCCGTCCGATATCGATACGCGTAGCTGCCCGTCCCCTTCGTATCCAGCATCTCCACCACGCGTCCACCCCTGTGGCTCGCGCTCCCGCCCGTCCCCAGCGCCCACGGCGTCGCCATCAGCGTCGCCGGGAACGTATTGGTCAGATCAAATCTCCCATCATCCAGCATCTTCTGGTCCACCAGCTTCCGCCGATTCGCCAGGGTATTCTTGCCAAAGAACATCTCCGCAAATGTCGCCATCGTCGCCCCCTGCCACACCCGCCCATCATTCGCATTGGTCACCAGCGGATCGGCAATCCCCTCCGGCCGCACATTCCCCGCCCCCAGCGCAAACGTATCACTCGCCGCCAAACTTCCGCTCACCCGCCCCTGCGAATTCGCATAGTGATAAACCGCCAGATCCTGCCGATCCACCACCCACAGATCATTCCCCCCCGACGGATTCAGTGTGATCCCCGATGCATCAGCGTTCCGCGCATCCAGTTTCCACCGCCCCAGCAGCGACCCGCCCATCCCATAAACAAACACCTCATCGCTCCCCTCATCCGTCACCCAGATTTTCTTCCCATTGGTGACAATATCGCTCGGATTCGCGTTCGCTGAATTCAGATTGAAGCTGCCCGACGCCGCCGCCACCCCGGCCAGCCGTGCTGCCCCGCCGACATAAGCAAAAACCTTCCTGCTCCCCGCATCGACAATCCACACATCCTTCCCATCCGTCGCGATCCCGCTCGGTTGCACAACATCATTCGCCGTCCAGAATCCTTTCACGGCTCCCGTCGGCCCCACCACCACCACCGCGCGGGTCGTTGCATCAATCTGCCACAACGTATCCCCCGCCGCATTCGCCACGATCCCCCGCACATCCTTCACCAGCGCATCGCTCGGAAAAAATCCCGTGCCGCTCCCACCAGCCGTATATCGATACACATTGTCCGCCCCCGCATCCGCCACAAAGAATTTCGGCGACGCCGTCCCGATCACCCCATTCCTTCCCTTCGCGCTCCCCGGCACGATCCGAATCGAATCCATCCCCACCACCGTCGTCCCATCCGCCAATTCCCCCGTCAAAAACGCCGCCGTATCCGTCGGCCGAATCCCGCTCTTCTGCGTATCAAAATGCGTCATCACTCCCCAACTCCCCCCACCATGCAAAACTCCATGACTCTCCCCCGCCCCCGCCGGCCCAAACCGCAGCGACGAAGCTACCAGATCGCTCGCATCAAAATTCCCATCACTGAAAACCTTCACCGGCGTATTCCCCCCGCTCTTCAGATTGATCTGCGACACCACATCAATCCGCATAATCCCGTATTTAAACGTCTCGCTATCGCTCCCCCCATCATCATCCCTCACCGTCACCGTCGCGCTATAGATCCCCCCCGCCGCATAAACATGCGACGCCGAAAACGTCCCGCTGCTCAGCACTCCCTCACCGCCCTGCACCACATTCAACGGCACATTCTGCACAACCCCATCCCCCCAATTGATCGACCCCGTAAACGTCTCCGCCGTCCCCGCCGACGCCCTCGTAAATCCCGGATCGGTAAACCTCCCGGAAATCACCGTCGCCAACTGCACGCGCGAACTATCTCCACCTCCATCGCTCCCCCCATCGCTATGGCCCTTGTCGTCCGCATGTCCATCGCCATTCCCATCACTCCCCCCATCACTATGCCCGCACCCACAATTCCCCCCCGGCGCCGTCTTGGCCTCAAAGCTAACTCCCGCCGTCAACGTCGGCGCAACATTCGCGATCGTCGCCACCGCCTGCTTCTCTCCCGCATGCCCATGCGGATCGACCACGCGCAGCGTAATCGTGTACTGCCCGTTGTCCGCATACACATGATTCGCGGCCACATTTCCCATCTCGCCGCTCCCACCAACCGTCCCGCTGCCGCTGATCCCATCCCCCCAATTGATCATCGCCGTCTGCATCCCATACGCCGCTTCATCCGTAAAAGTCGCCGCCAGCGCCAGCGACTGTCCCTCGTTCCCACTCACATTCCCCATCGTCAAAACCTTCGGTGCTGCATCCTCAAAGTTCAAATGCACGCTCGTGTGCTGATCCGCATCATCGTTGATCAGCCGCACAATCAGCTTTGCCTGGCTCCCCGGCGCAAGACTCGAAATATCCACGCTCACATTCTGCGCGCTCGTCGCCTCCGCC
>JBGPEF010000417.1:0-5291 GCA_041482675.1 Tepidisphaeraceae bacterium
ACTTTCATCGCTCCAGCGAGAATTTCGCTGAATATGGAGGCCGTCGCCCATGTGGGCTCGCCGGTCTCCGGACGCATCGTCGAGGCAAAAGTGCGCGCTGGCGATTCGGTGCAGAAGGGGGACGTTCTTCTGGTCATCGACAGTCCTGAGCTTGGGGAGGCTGAAAGTGATCTTCTCCAGAAGCGCACAGCGCTCGTCGTAGCCAACTCGACATTGGAAATATCCAAAAGCGCTTACGAGCGGGCCAAAAAGCTCACAGACGAGACGTTAACAGTCACCGAGGTGCAGAAAAGAGAAGGGGAGTACAAGACGGCAGAAGGCATGCTCCTTTCCGCAAAGGCGGCGATAACCGCCGCGGAGAACAAGCTCAAATTGCTGGGTGTTGGCGAAGAGGCCGTCACTCGCATCGACAAGACAGGCATCGACACCCGCTACTCCGTCCGATCTCCGCTTGCCGGCCGCGTGATTGAACGATCGGTCACACTTGGAGAGCTTGTGCGCCCGGAGCGCGATTCGCTCCTGATTGTGGCAGACATGAGCACGCTTTGGGTGCTTGTGGACGTGCCGGAGGCCCGCCTCGGCGACATCAACATAAGCTCGAAGGCGCGCGTCACTGTGCCGAGCCCAGACGGCAAAGCCCTTGAGGGCACCGTTTCTTACATCTCGCCCCGGATTAATGAGTCCACCCGGACCATTCCCGTCCGTGTCGAGCTTGCGGCCGATCCGATGCTCCTGCCTGGCATGTTCGCCCAAGCGGAAATCAGTGTCGCTTCCAAGGGCGACTCAGTGCTCGCCGTGCCCGAGGCTGCGGTGCAAACGATCGATGGGAAATCTCATGTCTTCATCCCCGTGAAGGGCGTGGAGAATGCTTTTGTGGCCCGCCGGATCAAGGCAGGTCAACCCGTAGGCCAAGTGTTTCCGATCCTCGGCGGCCTGAAAGAAGGGGACCCCTATGTTGCCGCCGGGAGCTTCATTCTCAAGGCGGATCTGGGGAAGGGTGCCGTGCAGGAAGAATAGGCGTTAACAAACTGCACCGAAGGAGAGGTTCTATGCTCGATAAAGTCCTTCGATTTTCGATTCAGCACCGATGGCTCGTCGCTCTGCTCACGGTCGGAGCGGCCTTGGTTGGCGCTCTCGCCTTGCAGCGTCTCCCCATCGATGCCGTGCCCGACATCACAAACAATCAGATTCAAATAAACGCCGTCTATCCATCGCTTACGCCGGTGGAGATGGAGAAACAGATCACGTTCCCCGTCGAAACATCTCTCGCCGGAATTCCCGGCCTCCGCTACACCCGCTCCCTCTCGCGAAATGGCTTCTCACAGGTCACCGCCGTTTTTGAAGACAACGTGGACATTTACTTCGCCCGACAGCAGGTCCTTGAGCGCCTCATTGGGGCCCGCGAGAGCCTGCCGCCCAATGCCGAGCCGAAGATGGGACCGATCAGCACGGGACTCGGCGAGATTTACATGTGGACCGTGGAATACCTTCGGCCAGGTTCTGAAGGCGTGAAAGTCGATGACGGAACCCCAGGCTGGCAGAGCGACGGAAGCTATCTGACGCCCGAGGGGCAACGCCTCACGCATGACTTCGAGCGCGCTGCATATCTTCGCGAAGTGCAGGACTGGATCATCCGCCCGCAGTTAAAAGGAATCGCCGGTGTCGCCGGGATTGACTCCATCGGCGGCTACGAGAAGCAATACCACGTGACTCCCGACCCAATGAAGCTCGTGAGCTTCGGCTTCACTTTCCATGAGTTGATCGAGGCCTTGGAGCGGAACAATGTGAGCACCGGGGCCGGCTATATCGAGCACAATCGGGAGGCCTATCTTGTCCGGGCGGCGAGCCGCCTGGAGAACCAAGCGCAAATTGCAGAGGTCGTGGTCGGGGAGCGAAGGGGCGTGCCGATCCGAGTGCGTGACGTTGCTTCGGTCGGGATCGGAAAAGAGCTGCGCAGCGGATCGGCCACCGAAAATGGCGAGGAGGTAGTGATTGGGACGGCGCAGATGCTTATCGGCGCGAATAGCCGTACCGTCTCTTCCGCGGTGGATGAGAAGATGCGGTTTATCAACGGGACGCTTCCCTCCGCGGTGCGGGCCAAAACAGTGCTCAATCGCACGAAGCTCGTCGATGCGACGGTTCACACCGTGACGAAGAATCTCGCAGAGGGCGCCATCCTGGTCATCGTCGTGCTCTTCCTGCTTCTGGGCAACTTCCGAGCGGCATTCATTACCGCGTTGGCGATTCCGTTCTCCATGCTCCTGACCGCCATCGGGATGGTGCAGTGGAAGATCAGCGGCAATCTCATGAGTCTGGGGGCCATCGACTTCGGGCTGATCGTGGACGGGTCTGTGATCATCGTGGAAAACTGCCTCCGGCGTCTTGGGGCAAGGCAGCACGAGCTGGGCCGGCCTCTCACCCTTAAGGAGCGGCTTGAGACGGTCATGATTTCAGCCAAGGAGATGATCCAGCCCACCGTTTTCGGGCAGGCAATTATCATCACAGTCTACATCCCCATCCTGGCACTCACTGGGACAGAGGGAAAGATGTTCCACCCAATGGCGATGACGGTCATCATTGCCCTGGCAGCCGCTTTCGTTCTGTCTCTTACGTTTGTGCCCGCGATTGTCGCTCTGGTCATCACCGGCAAAGTGAACGAGAAAGAGAACTTACTTATTCGTGCGGCGAAGCGCGCATATGAGCCGATTGTCTGGATGGCGATTCGGCTGCGGTACGCGGTTTTTGGTGCCGCTGTGATTGCCTTCGCGCTCTCACTTCTCCTCTTTCTCCGGCTGGGCCAGGAGTTTGCCCCGACGCTTGATGAGCAGGATATTCTCCTCGGGGCACTTCGCATTCCGAGCACGGGCATTACGACTTCCACAGAACTTCAGCTTGAAGCCGAGAAGATCATCAGCAAATTCCCAGAGGTGTCTGTCGTTTTCTCGAAGGTGGGAACTGCCGAGCTCGCATCGGACCCGATGCCGGTATACGGTTCCGATACTTTCGTGATTCTTAAGCCGCGCGCCGAGTGGCCGAACCCCAAGGAGGCTAAGCTCCATCTATCTCGACGGATTGAGGTTGCAGCCTCAGATGTGCCAGGCATGCGCTTTGAGTCTACGCAACCGATTCAAATGCGGTTTAATGAACTTATGGCGGGCGTACGCAGCGACGTAGCAGTGAAAGTGTTTGGCGATGAGTTTGATCAAATGGTTCCGACGGGTGAAGGGATCATGGCTGCCCTGGAGCGTATTCGGGGCTCATCAAACGTGAAAATTGAACAGACTGCCGGTCTTCCAGTCATGAACATCAACATCGACCGTCCAGCCATTGCGCGATACGGATTGAGTGCAGCGGATGTGCAGGAGGTAATTTCAGTGGCCATCGGCGGTCGGGAAGCCGGGCTTGTCCTCCAAGGTGACCGACGCTTCGAGCTTGTCGTGCGGCTGCCAGACCGGGTGCGCGAAGACATTCAAGCAATCGCGAATATCCCAATCCCACTGAAGCATCAGGAGGAAGCCAGCGCGGCCCAGCTCGCATCGGCCAGCCCAAGTCCAGAGTTCGGAGCAGGCGAGACACAGCGGCCGGCCTTCATCCCATTAAGCTCGGTTGCGAAGATTGAGATGACGGAAGGCCCAAATCAAATCAGCCGCGAGAATGGCAAACGCCGCGTGGTTGTCGAGTGTAATGTGCGCGGCCGGGACATCGGTTCATTTGTCGCGGAGGCACAAGAAAAAATTCGCGCCCAGGTAAAAGTCCCCCCGGGTTATTGGCTCGAATGGGGCGGACAATTCGAGAATCTCCAAGAAGCGAAGAAGCGGCTTACCATAGTGGTGCCGGTCTGCTTCTTCCTGATCTTTCTTCTGCTGTTCAGCACCTTTAATTCAGTCAAGTACGCCCTGCTTGTGTTCAGCGGCGTGCCGCTTGCATTGACGGGCGGCATCGCGGCGCTCTGGCTTCGCGACATGCCGTTCTCGATCTCAGCAGCCGTGGGCTTCATCGCCCTTTCGGGGGTAGCGGTGCTCAACGGCCTGGTGATGATAACATTCATCAACCAACTGCGGAGGGAGGGGTTGTCGGTTGATGAGGCAATAGCAAGAGGTTCCCTCACCCGCCTTCGGCCGGTGCTGATGACCGCACTTGTTGCGTCCCTCGGATTTGTGCCTATGGCCATCGCCACCGGCACGGGCGCAGAGGTCCAACGACCGCTTGCGACAGTCGTGATCGGGGGGCTTATTTCCAGCACAGTGCTTACGCTCATTGTGCTGCCTGCCCTCTACCGCATCTTCGTACGGAAAGGAGGTGCGGCCGTGGAGTGAAGGAAGGCACCCCGAGAGTTTCGAAGGAGAGGATCTGTAATGACCAACCAGAAGGAGAACAACATGAAAAAGATTATGACTCTGTGCATCGCTCTGCTCTTCTGCGCCGCGATTGCTGGCTGCAACAAAGAGGACAAAAAGGGCGAGGCAGGAGAATCAGGGGGCAGCCGCTTACTCGGCACTACGCAAATGGGGTCGTACTCGGTGAAGGTCACGCAGGATAGCGACTATAAGCCGGGCGGAAAAACAAAATACATGATCAAACCCTCTGGCGGCCAGGGTGAACCAACCGCGGTTCGGGCTTGGGTTGGAAACGAGAGTGGCGAAGGTTCATTGAAGGCCAAAGCCGGCTACGATGCGGCCGATGGCGACTATGACGCCTTCGTCGAAGTGCCGGCTAATCCCTCCCCCGACGCAAAACTCTGGGTTGAGATTGAGGCGGGCGGTAAAAAAGAGAAGGCGTCCTTCCCCGCACATAAGTAGCTTCCGCTGCATTTCCTTTGCTCACCGCTGCCTCTGCCCCAGAGAGCGCCAGGTCGGCAAGTCTCAGAAGGAGGATTTCACCGCCGTTCGCGCACTTTGAAGATTGGTGCCGTGAGCACGGGATGCCAGAGTCAATCTGTGTGAGGCCAAGCTGATGATCCTGGAGGAATGCAGAGTGGCGCAGTCACGGCGAGAAAGGCACGGTACATATAAGGATGGGCAGCGTCCCCTCCGCGTTTTGATAAGGCGCCGGATGGCTTGACCACGACCATTAAAATGACCTCAGGCGAGCCACGCTGAAAGACTGAAGGGCTCCCCGTGTGGGGGCTGGCCGCCGCTTTCGCGGACTCGGATGGAAACTTCGTCATACTGTACTAGTGCTCCATCGCACCTAATAACTCGAGTTCCAGGGATGAAAATGCCGATCTTTCATTCAGCCGGCATGGTGCCGGCGGTCATGGAGGATCGCCGTGAACAAAAAGTATGTCGTGC
>JBGPEF010000418.1:0-5287 GCA_041482675.1 Tepidisphaeraceae bacterium
AGCGGGGTGTTGGGGGGGGATGCGATCAAAGAGGGGGGGAGGCTGTATATCGATGCGGCGGCACGGGTGCTGGGGAAGGTGCGGAAGAATTCGGGGGAGACCAATGTGGATGCGAAGGCGCAGATTAATGAATGAGGGGCGGGCGGAAGCACAAGAAAACGTCCGCTGAAGCGGAAGCTGCGGCACGGAGGGCGGCGATCCAACCATTCCGGGGGGTTGGCGGATGGAGGGAAGGGGCTATGATTGGGGTGAGAGAGGGTTGATTTATGGGAGAAGTCACATGTCGCTGACGGCCGCTGGTGAGCAGCAGTTTGGGAACATGGTCCGGCAGATGGGGAAGATGATGGACCAGTTGCAGAAGGGGTATTTCAATTTCTGCCCGGCCGAGACGTGGACGCCGGCGGTCAATCTCTACGAGAACGAGATTGGGTACATCGTGTGCGTCGATCTCTCGGGAGTGGAGAAGGCGAAGATCGACCTGGTGGTGGCGGATGGGCAGCTTAAATTGCGGGGGCAGCGGGTGGTGCCGGTGACGCCGGATGGGGGAGAGGCGCGGGAGAAGGGGCTGCGGGTACACCTGATGGAGATTGATTATGGCCCATTTTGCAGGGAGGTTGGGCTGCCCAATGATGTGGATCACGAGAAGATCCAGGCGACGTATGTGAATGGGATGTTGTGGATTGAGTTGCCGAAGAGATAGTCCCACCTGAATGTCGGGCAGGAGTGCCCGACCCACCAAAATATGGCGGAACAGCAACTGGTTATTGAGAGGACTGATGAAGGCACGGTCATCCGCACCGGGACGGATGGGCAGCGGATGAAGATTCCGCACACGCTGCCGATATTGCCGATCCGGAACATCGTGGTGTTTCCGGGGACGGTGATGCCGCTGAATATCGGGCGGGCCAAGAGCAAGGCGCTGCTGGAGGAAGTGATGCCGGGGGACAAGCTGATCGGGGTGATCACGCAGAAGACTTCGGATTCGGAAGATCCGGATGTGCAGGATTTGAACCAGGTGGTGGTGGTGGCGAATATATTGAAGCTGTTTCGGCTGCCGGATGGGAATCAGTCGATCATCGTACATGGGCTGACGCGGTTTCGGCTGGTGGGGGTGGAGAAGAAGGAGCCGTTTCTGCTGGGGAGGATTGAGATATTGGAGGAGAAGAGTCCGGAGGGAAAGGAAAAGAAGAGCTCCCAACCGCAATCCGTCGCGGTTGGGAACCCTAACCTGGATGCGCTGCTGGCGAGTGTGCGGGCGCAGGCGAACCGTGTGATCGAGTTGTCTCCCAATACGCCGGATGAGGCAACGCAGGTGCTGAATTCGATTCAGAGTCCGTCGGGGCTGGCGGATTTTCTGGCGGCGAATTTACAGACGGATGTGGTTGAGAAGCAGGCGATGCTGGAGGAGCTGGATGTGGAGAAGCGGCTGCGGCTGGTGGCATCGCGGCTGGCGACGCAGTTGGATATTCTGGAGCTTCAGTCGAAGATCCAGAAGCAGGTGACGGACAATATCGACAAGAGCCAGCGGCGGTTTTATTTGCAGGAGCAGCTCAAGGCGATTCGCAAGGAGTTGGGAGAGGGAGGGGAAAAAGGGGCCGGGTCGGAGGTGGAGGAGCTGCGCAAGAAGCTGGAGGCGGCCAATCCGCCGGAGCCGGTGATGAAGGAGGCGCTGCGGGAATTGTCGCGGCTGGAGGGGATACCGAGCGCATCGCCGGAATATGGGGTGATTCGGACGTATTTGCAGATATTGAGCGAGCTGCCGTGGACGGTGGCGACGGCGGATAAGATTGATCTGGCGGATGCGAGAAGGGTTCTGGATCGGGATCATTTTGATCTGGATAAGGTGAAGAGAAGGATTCTGGAATATCTGGCGGTGAGGAAATTGACGTCGGGCATGAGCGCCCGGCCGGCCGAGGTGGCCGGGGCGATTTTGTGTTTCCTGGGGCCGCCGGGGGTGGGGAAGACTTCATTGGGCAAGTCGATCGCGGAGGCGATGGGGAGAAAATTCATCCGGGTGGCCCTTGGGGGCGTGAGAGATGAGGCGGATATTCGGGGGCATCGAAGGACCTACATCGGGTCGATGCCGGGGAGGATCATTGCGGAGATTCGCAAGGCGGGGACGAACAATCCGGTGATGATGCTGGATGAGATCGACAAGCTGGGGGCGGATTTTCGCGGTGATCCGGCGTCGGCATTGCTTGAGGTGTTGGACCCGGCGCAGAATCACACGTTCACCGATCACTACCTGGATGTGCCGTTTGATCTCTCGAAGGTGCTGTTCATCGCGACGGCCAACACGATGGACCCGGTGCCGGGGCCGCTGCGGGACCGGATGGAGGTGATTGAGATACCGGGATACACGCAGACGGATAAACTGAATATCGCCAAGAGATATCTGGTGCCGCGGCAGTTGCAGGCCAATGGGTTGGAGGAAAAGCACGCGCGGTTTTTGGATTCAGCGCTGCGGTACATCATCGAGGGATACACGCGCGAGGACGGGGTGCGGAACCTGGAGAGGAGCATTGGGAGCGTGGCACGCGGGATCGCGGCCGAGATCGTGGCGGGGACGACGCAGCACGTGACGGTGGCGGTTGAGAAACGCTTGGGGGAGACGGTGGAAAAATATCTGGGGCCGCGGCGGTTTGAGCCGGAATTGGCGGCGCGAACGAGCGTGCCGGGGGTGGCGACGGGGATGGCGTACACGCCGGTGGGCGGGGAGATTTTGTTTATCGAGGCATCGCGGGTGCCGGGGAGGGGCGGGATCATTCTCACGGGGCAGATTGGGGATGTGATGAAGGAGTCGGCGACGGCCGCGTTTACGCTGGTCAAGTCGCGGGCGGACAAGCTGAAGATCGATCAGAAATTGCTGGCCGAGAGCGATGTACACGTACACGTGCCGGCGGGAGCAGTTCCCAAGGATGGGCCGAGCGCTGGGGTGGCAATGTTTACAGCGCTGGCGTCGCTTTTTATGAATCGGCCGGTGCATCATGATCTGGCGATGACGGGGGAGATTACGTTGCGGGGATTGGTGTTGCCGATTGGGGGGTTGAAGGAAAAAACCCTGGCAGCGCAGCGGGCCGGGATCAAGCAGGTAATCGTGCCGAAGCGCAACGAGAAGGATCTGCCGGATATCCCGGCCGAGGTGAAGGAGAATCTGGCGTTTCACTTTGTCGAGAATGTGGATCAGGTGCTGCGGATTGCGCTGGGGGCGGCGGTGGTGGAGAAGAAACCTGCTGCCCGGGAGAAGCGGGCGAGGGGAACGCAGAACAAAGGGGTGACTGCACGGGCGGGGAGATATTGAACGAGCACGGAAAGCGGAAGCATGCCTGAAGGGGTAATGGGCGGGGGGCAAGCTTTTGCAGGGCAAATGGGTATACTGGTTCACGGTTCAAAAATAGGATTGGGAAGACCCACTCATGAGTCAATTCAACGTTCAGCAGATCGGCGAGAGTACCGTTGTTGAGTTCACATCGGCATCGTTGATGGATCCGATCGAACTGGAGCAGATCGCCAAGGAGCTCTATAAGCTGATCGACGAGCAGGATAAGCGGAGAATCGTCCTGGATTTTGAGAGGGTGCAGTATCTGTCATCGCAGGCGATTGGGATTTTGCTGGCGATGCAGAAGAAATTGTCAGCGCTGAAGAAAAGCAACCTGGTGCTGTGCGGGGTGGGGGCGAGGCTGATGGAATTGTTGCGGATCACGCGGCTGGATAAGGTTCTGACGATCAAGCCTTCGCAAAAAGAAGCTGTCAAAGGGATCAATTCATGATGGTGTGCTGAAGCACACCCTACGACCGCTCTCCATGATTCAAGTTCATACTCAATTCAGCGTGTTTCTCGTCAATAAGCCGGGGGTGCTGGCGCAGGTGACGCGGGCGCTGGCGGATTCCAAGGTGAACCTGGTGGCGATGACGCTGGTGGATTCGCAGGAGCATGGGGTGTTGCGATTTGTGGCGGAGGATGAAGCGAAGGCGCGGGAAGTGGTGAAAAAGCTCAATCTGCCGGCGACGGAGACGGATGTGCTGTGCATGGAGTTGTCGAACCGGCCGGGGGCGCTGGCGGATGTGGCGGGATTGCTGGGGGAGAATCATGTGAACATCAATTATGCGTACTGCACGAGCGGCGCGCCGGGGGGAAGGACGACGGGGATTTTCAAAGTGGCCGATTTGAACAAGGCGCAGCGGATATTGAAGACGGATGGCTCGAAGCACAAGGAGCCGAATCTTCGGCGCGTGGGCCGGCGGTAATCCCATAAGGATGGCGGACAAGAATGTCCGCCCCACCGAGAGGACGGCGGACAGGAATGTCCGCCCCACCCAGAACAGAATATGGATTCCTTCGACAACTGGATTCACGGATGGCTGATACTGGGCGGCTGGGGCATGGAGGCCGTTTTCAAGCTGATTTTGGCCGGTTTGCTGGGGGGGCTGGTGGGGATTGAGCGTGAGCTGCGCGGGCGGGAGGCGGGGTTTCGGACGAACATTCTGGTGGGGCTGGGATGCTCGCTGCTGATGATCGTATCGACGCGGTTCGCGTCGATTCCGTGGAATCCGGAGGGGGCGTATAACATTCAGGTCGATCCAGCGCGGATTGCCTATGGGGTGATGACGGGGATCGGATTTCTGGGGGCGGGGGCGATCATCAAGCATTTTAACGGGGTGCGCGGGCTGACGACGGCGGCGGGGCTGTGGTGCGTGGCCGCGATTGGGCTCTCGTGCGGGCTGGGCATGTATTTGGTTTCAGTCTTCGCGGCGGGGCTGGTTCTGGCATCGCTGGGGATGCTCAATGCGATTGAAAAGAAGCTGCCGCGGCGGAGGCATCGGAGGCTGATTTTGCGGATGCCGTGGAAGCAAGGAAACATCGCGGAGCTGGTCAAGCGAATTGAGGGGGCGGGGGTTGTGGTCATCGATCAGAATTATCACCGGCATGAGAGCCTGGCCGACGTGGATGTGACGATGGACATTGGGTACACGGATGTTGCGAAGTATGAGGCGCTGGAGGCGGAATTGCGGGAGGGGACGGAGTGGAAGCTGATGGTGTCGGAGAGGGCGTAGGGGAATTTTCGATTTGCGATTTTCGATTTGCGATTGGAAGAAGGACCCTCACCCCGGCGCTCTGTCGCCACGGCGACTCTTCGACCCGGAATACCGCAGGATATTGCATCCGAGAATTAACCCTAGGCGCAACAGATAGTTCGCCTCCAAGCGGCGAGTCACCCGCTGGGTCATCGCCAAGCTGATCATTAGCGGCATTCTTGATCTTCAAAGTCATGGACTTGCGGCATAG
>JBGPEF010000419.1:0-5282 GCA_041482675.1 Tepidisphaeraceae bacterium
CACCCGCAACTTCGCCCACGGCATGGTCCGCCGCATCCGCGCTGAAGTCCTCCTCGATACCATCACCCAGGTCACCGAGACCCAGGAAAAATTCAAAGGCCTCCCCCTGGGCGCCCGCGCTGTCCAGATCGCCGACGGCGGCACCACCAACTATTTCCTCACCACCTTCGGCCGCGCCACCCGCGACACCGTCTGCTCCTGCGAAGTCAAAATGGAGCCCAACCTCTCTCAGGCCCTCCATCTCCTCAACGGCAGCACCGTCCAGCAAAAAGTCTCCCAGGGCGGCGTCGTCAAGCGCATGCTCGACGACAAGAAGCTCCCCGGCGAAGTCATCGACGAGCTCTACCTCCGCTGCTTCAGCCGCAAACCGACCAAACAGGAATACGACGCCCTCGCCCCCCTCATCCTCGAAGACCCCAAGGAAATCCCCAGCGTCCTCGAAGACGTCTTCTGGGCCCTGCTGAATTCTCAGGAATTCATCTTCAACCACTAAATCTGTATTCCTACTGGCTACTGACTACTATGCGTCTTCTCATCGCCATCTTCCTCTCAATTCCCACCGTCGCCTTCGCCGCGGACGCCGCCGCCCCCAAAATCACCTACCAGGACCAGATCCTCCCCCTCTTCCGCAATTCCTGCCTCAATTGCCACAACCCCGACAAGAAAAAAGGCGGCCTCGACATCTCCTCCTACTCCGCCGCCATGGCCGGCTCCGACTCCCAAAAAGTCATCATCCCCGGCGACCCCGACGGCAGCGTCCTCTTCCGCTGCGTCATGCACATCGACGAACCCAAGATGCCCCAGAAGGCCGACAAGCTCCCTCAGAAGGACCTCGACCTCATCAAGTCATGGATCGCCGGCGGCGCACTCGAAAACTCCGGCAGCAAAGCCGTCATCAAGCCCAAGCTCGACCTCGGCGTCGCCACCCCCACCATCGCCCGCCCCGCCGGCCCCCCGCCCATGCCCAAAGGCCTCTCCCTCGAACCCCTCGTCCGCACCAAGCGCCCCGGCCCACTCAACGCCCTTGCCGCCTCTCCCTGGGCCCCCCTCGCCGCAATCGGCGGCCAAAAACAGATCCTCCTCTACCACACCCAGACTCTCGAGCTCCTCGGCGTCCTCCCCTTCCCCGAAGGCCTCCCCGAATGCCTCACCTTCTCCCGCAACGGCCAGCTCCTCCTCTGTGGCGGCGGCCAGGCCGCAAAACTCGGCCGCGTCGCCGTCTGGGACATCACCACCGGCAAGCGCATCACCGAAGTCGGCGATGAATTCGACGTCGTCCTCGCCGCCGACATCTCCCCCGATCAAAAAGAAATCGCCCTCGGCGGCCCCGCCAAAATGCTCCGCGTCTTCGCCACCACCGACGGCGAAAAACTCCACAACGTCAAGAAGCACACCGACTGGATCGCCGCCGTCGCTTATTCCCCCGACGGCAAATGGCTCGCCACCGGCGACCGCTCCGGCGGCCTCTACGTCTGGGAAGCCAAAACCGTCCGCGAGTATTACACCCTCTCCGGCCACAAGGGCGGCATCACCTCCCTCGCCTATCGCGACGACTCCAAGCTCCTCGCCTCCGCGTCCGAAGATGGCACCATCAAGCTCTGGAACATGGACGGCGGCACGCAAGCAAAAAACTGGAACGCCCACTCCGGCGGCGTCCTCTCCGTCTCCTTCACCCATGACGGCCACCTCACCTCCGCCGGCCGCGACAAAACCACCAAAACCTGGAAACCCGACGGCGCGGCCGACAAATCCTTCGACGCCTTCCCCGACATCGCCCTCCACACCGCCTTCAACGACGACGGCTCCAGAGTCATCTCCGGCGACTGGTCCGGCGCCATCCGCGTCTTCAACACCACCGACGGCAAAAAACTCGGCGACCTGACCCCCAACCCCAAACCCCTCCCCCCCGACCCCACGCCCACCGCCATCACCCTCAAACCCACCACTCAACCCGCAACCCGCCCCGTCGCGGTCAAACGATAACCCACGTCGCTGGCTTAAGACTAAACACAAAGACACCAAGACGCGAAGTTCACAAAGGCGCGCCTCCTCCCACGCGCAACTCGACCAGTCAGCGCATCGCTTTTCTTTTCCGATAATAAATCAAAAACCGCCTCCCACCGAGTGAACTCGATACGCCGAGTTGGCCTTAGTGAACTTCGTGTTTTCGTGTCTTCGTGTTTAATCCTCATCCCCCGACGTGCCTTCTGATCAGCGCAATCGTCTTCCCAGCCGCTCCCATCTCATCCCCATCAATCGGCACGCTCTCCACTCCCCACGCCCCGCGATATCCATTCTTCTTCATCACCCCCACAAACCCCTTCACGTTCGTCGTCAACTCCTCCCCATCCTCCGTGAACGCAAACGCCTTCACATGACACGCCTTCGCGTATTTCGCGCACAAAATCCACCCCTCCGCCTCCCTCCCCTTCGCCCAGTTGAACGAATCCAGCAGCAACCCCACCCCCTTCACCGCATCCAGAATCCTCACCACATTCTCCGGAATCACCGACGCCCCAAAATGATTCTCCATCACCAGCTCCACCCCCGCCTCCCGGCACCTCTTGTTCAAATCCTCAAACCCCTCCAGAATAATCTCAAACTCCTCCCCCGGCATCTCCGCACTTCCCCCCGCATCCAGCCGAATCTGCCTCGCCCCCAGCTTCCGCGAAATCTCAATCCACTCATACGCCCTCTCCCGATTTTTCCTCCTCGCTTCCAAAGTCGGCTCATAAATATGCCCCCCATCCACCGCGATGCACCCAAACGGCAATTCCGCCCTCTTAGCTGCTTCTTTTACTTTCGCAATATACGCATCATCGGTCGACGTCAGGTGCGCATTCCACGGGTCCAGTTGCGTACACCCCAGCTTTTTGCAGTCGAGGATGTACCGGAACATGTCCTGCTTCCCCGCCTCCAGCAGCCGATGAAACGAATACGAGCAAATGCCGATCTCCATCGCCATGCAAATATCCCGGCGCTGCTTCCAATGCAACCCGATGCCCCAATTTTGCTAGAATGGAGCATGCATTAACCGGCCCGCCGGTCGCAGGAGCAGTATGATGTTCAAGCCAATCCGTCCCGCACTCCCTTTCTGTCTTTTGCTCTCCCTCATCGCCGCCTCTCCAGCCACCAAACCCGCCGCCAAGCCCACCTTCGGCTCGATCATCCGCGAGCAGATCAAAAACTCCCTCGACAACCTCCAATCCTCCGGCGACTTTTCGGCCGCCGAGAAACAGCTCCTTTCCATTCTCGACCAGACCATCGCCTTCTCCCTCCCCAAAGAAATCGACACCATCCGCGACGCCGACTTCGCCCTGCGCCTCATCCGCCAGCTCCAGAGCGTCCCCAACAAAAACCGCCGCCTCGAGCTGCTCACCTACCTGCGGGCCAACGACAATCTCGCCCGCACCCTCGTCTTCCTCATCAACCCAAAACAGGACCCCTCCACCGTCTATGCCCTCCTCGACCGCATGCGCCAGCAGCGCGCCGACCAGCTCGACAAATTCGCCTCGCTCGCGGCCGCCATCTGCGTCGTCCACGACCGCCCGCTGGAGCGGCAGATCAACGAGAACGAAGTCCACGCCCCCAACGCGCTGGCCATCTTCGACTTCTACGCCGCCAACGAATCCCGCCTCTTCTTCGGCCTCAAAAACGTCCCCGCCGAATTGCTCATCTTCGTCGTCGACACCACCGCCCAGATCGACGAGATGAACTGGGCCCTCGATAACTACGCCAAGGATCCCAAGGTCGGCGCCCGCTTCTTCGACATCAAGTACGACTACGAGCACTACCGCCGCGGCACGCCCAAGCGCGTGACCACCGAAGGTTTCAATCTCCCCAACATCCAGCGCTTCGGCGGCGTCTGCGCTGACCAGGCCTACTTCGCCATGAGCGTCGGCAAATCGATCGGCGTCCCCACCGCCTACACCCACGGCGCGGCCGCCAATGTCGCCCACGCCTGGGTCGGCTTCCTCCAGGCCACCAACCGCGAGGGCTGGTGGAACTTCGACGTCGGCCGCTACGAAGCCTATCGCGGCGTGCGCGGCATCATCCTCGACCCCCAGCTTCGCGAGCCCATCCCCGACAGCTTTGTCTCCCTCCTGGCCGAGATGATCGGCACCAAGCCCGCCGACCGCCACAGCACCGTCGCCCTCACCGACGCCGCCAGCCGCCTCATGGATGCCGAGACCAGCGGCTTCGATCCCGCTCCCCCCACCCTCTCCACCGGCATCCTCGCCAAACCCCGCAAGGCCGACCTCGCATCAGAATTGGAACTGCTCGAACTCGCGGTAAAACAAAATCCCGCCGACCGCTGGTGCTGGCTGCACATCCGCGAGCTGGCCAAATCCGGCCGGCTCTCGCTGGACCAGAAGAAAAAATGGAGCGAGGTCCTCCAGCGCCTCTGCGGCAGCAAATATCCCGACTTCGCTCTCGCCCTCCTCACGCCCATGATCGAGACCGTGGACGATGTCAAAGAGCAGAACAAGCTCTGGAACGCGGCCTTCGAAATCTTCAAATCCCGCTCCGACCTCGCCGCCGCCATCCGCATGTCCCAGGCCGCCATGTGGGAGAAGCACAACGACGTCAACGCCGCCGGCCGCTGCTACGAGGATGTCATCGAGCGCTACGCCAACGCCGGCCCATTCGTGATCAGCGCCCTGGAAAAGGCCGAAAAGGCCCTGCGCGCTTCCCGCCGCGCCAACCTGATTCCCGTCCTCTACGAGCAGACCTGGATGAGGATCAACCGCCCCAAAGAAATGGCCGCCCCGTTCATGACCCAGAGCAACTGGTTCCGCGTGGGCGAGCTCTTCGCCTCCAGGCTGGATGAAATCGGCGAGACGCGCAAAGCCGACGCCGTTCGTGAGACCATCGGCAGCGAACCGCCGGTGGTGGAGCGGAAGCGCTGACAATAACCGGACCCTCATTTTAGCAATAATCAGCCATTCATCACCGGCCAATCCATAACCTAATAAATCCCAAATTTCACTATTGACATCCCTCCAACCTCATCTATACTAGAACGTCGGGTGCCATGCCCACGTACTCGTGGGCATGTCTCCCCCGCCCAGCGCTCCGGGGGGTCCCGTCAGCGTGTTGGGCATCCAGGGTGGGAACCTCTCCTCGTAGGGTGGGGCTCGCCCCACCAGTGGTCGGGCACTCCTGCCCGACATTCGGCCGCCCCGGCGGCCAGAAAGGGGAACATCATGTCCTCCCAAAAACAGCTCGAAGCCAATCGCCTCAACGCCCAACACTCCACCGGCCCCAAATCCGAGGAGGGG
>JBGPEF010000420.1:0-5274 GCA_041482675.1 Tepidisphaeraceae bacterium
AATGGGCAGGGCCGGAATTGAACCGGCGACACATGGATTTTCAGTCCATTGCTCTACCAACTGAGCTACCTACCCGCTCTTTGCCGCGAGTGCGATCGGAAATTCTAAGGCCGCTGGTTTTGTTTTCAAGCACCGCGCTGTCCGGCGCCGCGCCCGTCCGGCCCTACTGCGGCGGCTCGATCTTGATCACCTCCGTCTTCTGCTCGCGGATCACCACCAGCACCACCTGCTCCTTGGGGCTCTTCGCGCGAAAATCCTTGTAGGTCTTCTTGAATCCCTCCAGGTCGGCCACGGCCGTCTTGTTGATCTCCGTCACCAGGTCGCCCATCCGCAACCCCGCGCTGGCGGCCGAGGAGGCCTGTCTCACGTACGCCACCACCACGCCCTTGGTGTCCGCGGCCACGCGCTTGGCGTAGGTGTCGGCGAAGACCACCTCGCGCACGCTCATCCCCAGATCCTCGGCGTAATATCGCCTGGCCAGATTCGCCTGCCGCGGCTGCTCTTCCAGTGTGACGGTGATGTCGGTGCTGGGCTTGTCCTTCTCGCGCATCACCGAGAGCACGACCTTCTCCCCCGGCTTCATTCGCCGAATCTTCCGCAGCAGAATGCGCGGCGTCTCCTCCGGCTCATCGCCGCGCTCCAGTTTCTCGCCATTGACCTTCACAATCTTATCGCCCGCCTTCAACCCCGCCTTGGCGGCCGGCGATTGCGGGATCACCTCGCCCACCTGCGCCGCCGTCGCGTTCTTCATGTTGTAATACTCGGCCACCTCCTTGGTGATGCCGATCAGCGGCGCGCCCACCCACGGCAGGCGCAGCGGCTCACCCTTGGGCGGGTCGGAAAGGCTCGGAAGAAAATCACGCGCTGGAACAAAAAACCGCGGCGGATTGGCCAGCAATTGCGTGGCCGAATTATTGCCGTTGAGCCACTTGCTCTGCCCCTGTTGATACGCGACCAGCCCGATCGGTTTGCCATCGGCCGTGAAAACCGGCGAACCGGTGGCCGCCAATCCCTCGGCCGTCGTCAGCACGTGCGGCACCGGCCCGCGCAACAGCGCTGACACCCGCGCCTGTGAATAGTAAACGTTATATCCCGCCTCCTTGGGCAACAGCCCCACCGAGATCACTTCATCGCCGACATTCAACTGCTGCTCCTGAAACTTCAGCGCCTTCCACTTTTGCGGCTCCTTGGTTTTCAAAAATACCAGGTCACTGCGCTCATCGCGGCCGAGGAAAACCGCATCCAGTTCCTTCTCCTCATCGCCGGGGATGATGATCTTGAAATCCTTCATCTGCTCGTCGGGGATCTGCGTCGGGAAAAGGACCAGCGATGCGATCACCGTGCCTTCCTCGCCGATGATCACCGCCTGCCCGATCAGCTCGCTCCGCCCAAATTCGCCATCGACGGTGTATTGCACGGCCACCAGCGAGGGCGCAAGCTCGTCGTACATTTTCTGCGCCTCCTGGGGCGGAAGCGCCCAACCGCTCGATGTCGCCATCGCACATAGAAACCCAATAATCTCTGCTTTCATCGGAACCTTTCTTGCGAATCGTGTGCAACGCACACCCTACGGAGCATAAGTCACCTTCAACACCGTCTGCTGGCTCGATCGCCGTCTCTTAAAATCCACCAGCACCGTCGCATCCTTTTTCTTCACCGACTCATCGTAAATCTTCGTGAACGCCTCCAGGTCCTCAACATCCTGCTCATTGACGCGCACGATCACATCGTCCGTCTGCAACTCCGCCTTGGCCGCCGGATAACCCTGGCTCAACCCTGTCACGACGACGCCTTTATCATCGTCGAGCTGCCTTTCATTTGCATAAGCGCGGCTGATATCACGGACAGTAATCCCCCACGTTTTGAATTCCTTCTCCTCCCCCACAGCGCTCTCCAGCTTCGCCGTCTTCATCGGCATCTTCAGCGTCTCCCCGCCGCGCTTGATGGTCAGCACCACATCTTTGCCAATCGCCAGATCGGCGATGCGTTTGCGCACCGGGGCGATTTCTTCCGGGAAGCGGGCATTGGTCATCGTCGCATCCAGCTCCAGCAGAATATCCTGCGGATGCACCCCCGCCTTGGCCGCCGGCGAGCCGCGATCGACGCTTTCGATCAATACGCCCCGGTTAATGTCGATGTTGTAAAACGATTCAAAACCCTGAAGCGGTTTGAGATCGAGCCCCAGATCGCTCCGATCCACAAATCCCTTCCTTTCCTTCGTGGCCGAGCGCAAAATCTTGTCAACCACTTCTCGCGCCAGATCGATGGGAATCGCAAAGTTCAGATTCTGCCCACCCCCGCGCGTATTGATGCCCACCACCTTCCCCGTCATATCCACCAGCGGCCCGCCGCTGTTGCCGGGGTTGATGGGCGTATCCATCTGGATCCAGTTGGCAAAATCCCCGGTCTCATATTCGCCGATCCGATAGCGCTCGGGGAAAAACGTCCGATCGGTATTGGAAACCACCCCCAGCGTCAGCGTCCGCGCAAATCCGAACGGCGTCCCAATCGCCATCACATCCTGCCCCGGCACCAGCGTGTCGCTGCGTCCCAGCGCGGCGTATGTAAAGGTGATGTTCTTCGACCTCACCACATCCATATCCATCTGGATGATCGCCAAATCCGTCCAGTGATCATCCCCCACCAGCCGCGCTGGCACCCGCTCCTTATTAAACAGCGTCACATAAATCTCGGCCGCCCGGCCGGCCACGTGATAATTGGTCAAAATCCGCCCCTGCTCATCGATGATCACCCCCGAGCCGATCCCGCTCTGCAATTTGCGCTTGCCCTCCGAATAATGCTCCTGTTTCACGTCGATCCGCACCACCGACGGGAAAACCGCCTCGGTCACGGCCGTCACCGCCTCCGGCGTGGCCGATGGAAAGGGCGTTTTCTTCCCTTTGGCCCCGCCAATGACGGTCTTGCTCATACAGCCGCCCGCCATCGCGATTATGACCATAACTCCCGCAATCCATCGCCATCGTCGATTCATTCTGAATACTCCGTTGATAACGTGTCGCGTCCCGTCCGTTTTCCCCCTCGGGTTCGCTCCCCTACTTACAATCCGGGCCGGATTATATGGCCAGAGATTTTTTCGGCCACAGGAGGACTCTTCATGGGTTTCGCAACCGGTTCCGCATCATTTGCCCGCTTCGCCATCGTCGGCGAGCATCCCAGGGAGATCGACCAGGAAATCCTCGACAAACTCGGCGGATTTGTCCTGGAAACCGGCGAATACGGCGTCCCCGCCGATGTTGAGTACGGCTGGTGCGGCGCCCGCCACATCCTCGACCGCCGATTCACCTTCGAGCACAACGTCTTTGCCGATGCCCTGCATTTTGCCATGCGCATCGACACCAACCGCATTCCATCCGAATTAAAAAATGCCTATTACGCCATCGAAGAAGAGTCCCTCGCCGCATCCAACCCCTCTGGCTTCATCAGCAAAAACCAGAAGCGCGATCTGAAGGAAAGTGTCCGCCGGAAAATCGAATCGGAGCTGAAGGAAGGCCGATTCCGGCGCAGCAAGCTCATTCCCATCCTCTGGGATTTTCAGACTCAAACCCTGCTGACTTCCGCGACCAATACCGCCGCCGAGAAACTTCACGAGCTGTTCCATCGCACTTTTTCTCTCACTCTCGAACCTCTGACCGCCGGAACCCTCGCCCAGCGTCATCTCATCGCCAAAGGCCGCCGCCGCGACTATGAAGATGCCCGGCCCACGCGCTTCATTCACGGCCCCGAAGGCGAATCACAATGGCCCGACTATCCCTGGACCGCCAAAGGCGATCAGCCCAAGGACTACATGGGCAACGAATTTCTCCTCTGGCTCTGGCACGAGACCGACCATCATCACGGCACAATTAAGATTGATGGCGGAAAAACCGACGGCGGCGAAATCTCCCTCTTCATCGATCACACCCTGCAACTCGACTGCGCCTACGGCCAATCAGGCAAGGACACCCTCCGCGCCACCGGCCCCACAAGAATGCCCGAAGCCGCCGATGCGTTGCGCACCGGCAAGCTCCCCCGTCGCTGCGGCCTGAATCTCGAATGCGCCGGCCGCCAGATCTCCCTCTTCCTCAACCCCGAAACGTTTCACTGCTCCGGCGTCAAGCTCCCCGACGTCGAGGATGCCGATTCGCCGCGGGTCGTATTTGAAGAGCGGATTTCAATGCTGCGGGATCTGTCTCAAGCCCTCGACTCCCTCTTCCACACTTTCCTCAACAGCCGCGCCAGCTCCGGCTGGGAATCCAAGACCACGACGATCCGCCGCTGGATTTCCCAACCCGCCAGGCAACTGGCCCTCGCCTGAGCAATCCTCACCGCCGCAGCCCAATCCCCTGCGGCCGGTTGTACAGCCCGGCGGGCCATTCAAATTCGGGTTGGCGCACGATGTCCAGTGCTTCCTTGACCGAATACGCGTTCATCGCGGCCTGCTTCAGCTCCATCTGCACCTTTTTCCACAGCTCAAATTCGCGCGGCTCCGGCTCGTAGGTGCGTTGATACGGCACCTGCATCCCCACCAGCATCGCGAAATATCCCTCCATGCCGTAGTTTCTATACTCTTCCCCCTGGAAAAGGGGGACACGCCACAGCCCGCTCGGGCCGTTTTCCTGGAAATATTCGACCAGCTCCTGCCCGGCGCCGATGTCGGTCTTCGCCCAGCACTCGCGCCAAAATGGATTGTCGAAGCGCCGGTTGAATTTGTAGTGTACGCCCAGGAAATCCCGGTTCGAATCCCACGCCCGCCGGCCACGCCTGTTGTAAAGCTCCTTGGCCAGCTCCGAGACCATCCCTTTTGAAGAGTTGAGTGTTTCCGTGAGCGTGGAGGCCTGAAGGCAGATCGTCGCCAGGCTCGTCGCCTCCAGCGGCTCGACGAAGCCATAGGCGTTGCCGATGCCCACGACGTTTTTCACCCAGCCGCGCTGATAACAGCCGCTGATGAATTTCACGATCCGCGTCTTGTCCACCTTGGGGTTTTTCGAGCGGAATTCGCGCTCCGCTTCTTCATCACTGATGAACGATGAGCAATAGACATAGCCGCGGTTGATGCGATTCTCGTGCTCGATCTGCCAGGCCCAGCCGCACTGCATGGTTTCGGCCGTGGTGTAGGGCTTGATCGGCTCGTCGGCGCGCGCCCAGCCGCCGACCACCGCCTTGTCGCAGAAGAGCGCGTGCTTGAACGAGATAAATGGCTCTTTGAGCGTCTTGCCCAGCAGCAGGGAAACGAACCCCGAGCTGTCCACGAACAGGTCGGCCGTGGCGCTCTGC
>JBGPEF010000421.1:0-5270 GCA_041482675.1 Tepidisphaeraceae bacterium
CTTGCTCTGCACGTAACTCACCACCGCATCCACCGTGAACGGCAACTGATCCACCTGCGGGTCCTTCTCAAACTCGCTCAGGTCCACGTACGGCATGCGCTTTTTCAATTCCGTCATCCCCGACGGCGTCACCCGCCCATTTTGCACATAATTCGGGTCCGTCAGCACATTTTCCGGCACCAATTCGCCGCGCGGAATCTTGATCGTAAACGCCTTCTCCAGGCGGAAGACAATGTCCAGAAAATCGATGCTCTCCGCCCCCAGGTCCTGCTTCAACCGCGAAGTGGGCATCACCTGCTCCTCATCGACGCCCAGCGCATCCACGAGCACTCCCTGCACCTTCGCGTACACATCATCACGAGACATTGCCATATCAACTCCGTTGGACCGCGGCTTCCACTGCGACCTCGCTCCGTGTCGCATTCAAAATGTTCCACCGCCGCCGATTGTGCTCCCGCAACCGCGCATCGATCTCGGCCAATTCCGGCCGCTTATCAGCCAGATTGAAATAGGCCAGTTCCAGCCTCGCCGACAGCGCCTGAGCGCTGCCCACGAAACCGGCCGCCTTAAAAACAGCGCCGCCTTCCAGCAGCTTCCCCAACTCCACCTCGATCTTCAGCGCGTTGCCCGGCGCAACAAAGTGGCCGTACTTCACATTCCGCGCCTCGCGCAAAACCGCCATCGAGCAGGCAAAATTCCGCCGCCGGTGCAGCAGCCAGCCCGCCGCCTGCGTCAGCGCCTCCAACATGAGGACCCCCGGCAGCACGGGAAAAGTGGGAAAATGGTCGGCCAGATACTCCTCGGCCAGGCTCACCTGCTTGCTGGCGACGATGCGGTCATCGCTCAGCGATTCGATCTTGTCGATGAGGTTAAATTTCACACCCAGCCCCGCACCGTAAGTTCCGCCGGCGAGGCCAATTCGAGGCACTCGGACCAGCCTGTGGACCGCACGTTTGTAGCGGTGGACTGGGGGCATTGCAAGCCGCCGCCGAAAACCGCGAGCTTGACTCGCCGCCGATAGCTGCTAATTTACGCCGCTCTTTTGATCCCTTAAGAATCATTCCCTGGGATACGCAGCCATGTACGCGATTATTGACGAAGCCGGCAAGCAATTTAAGGTCACCAGCGGCGACACCATCCTCATCGACCGCGCGGGCAGCCCCGACGAAAAAACCATCACCTTCGACCGTGTCCTCTTCGTCGGCGGCGAAGGCCAGCCCAAAATCGGCGCTCCCACCGTCGCCGGCGCATCCGTCACCGCCGACGTGATCGGCCCGGAAAAGGGCAAAAAGGTCGATATCATCAAGTACAAGCGCCGCAAGGGCTATCACAAGCACATCGGCCACCGCCAGAAATACCTGCGCGTCCGCATCACCGGCATCAGCGTTTAAGCGGCACGAGCCGGCGCCATGAAGCCCCGCATGTACATGCGGGGTTCCGAACGCCCCCCTCACAGCGAATCGGCGTAGGCTTTCACCTCGGCCTCGATCGCATTCAAATCCTCCCCAAAATACGTCGCAAACAATTTCCCCCAATCCGGATTCTCCATCTGATCCATCGCCTTCAGATACGCCGCCATTCGCGCTGGCTGCTTGTTCCACAGATAATGCGTCAGCGCCCACGCCTGCGCATATCTCCCCGAAACCTGCTCCGCCGAATCATTCTCCTTCGGCCGCTCGCGCATCAGGTCCGCCAGCGGAATCAACTCGCTATTCCCCTGTAGCCTGCGATAGCCCTTCAGCCGATGCTGATTCACCAATCCCGGCCCGGCCCGCCCCTCATCATCCACCGACTCAAACAGCATCGCCAAACCCTCGCCCAGCCAGAACGGATATTCCTTCCCGCGCCGCTGAACGCCGCTGTTGAACAGCAGTTGATGCGTCGCCTCGTGCCGCGTCTTGGACAAGGTCGAAACGCGTCCGACATAGTTCAGCCGCGCACTGATGTCGGCAAGCTGCGCTGAATTGTGCTTGAGCTGGTCCTGAATTTTCAGCCGCTTGGCGGTCTCGCCGGCTCCCAGATTTTCCATCTCCCCGTGCAGCTCTTTGATCTTCTCTTCCAGCGATGTGATCTTCTCCCGCACATCCTTGAACACCGGATTGTCGCGGTCGTGGAAATACGACGTCCGGTTGGATCGCCACGAGTAGTATCCGGCCGCCCACGCATTCTGCGAGCCTTCAAATTGCCGCAGAAAATCCGTGTAATCATCAAACCGCTCAAACAGCACGCACACCAGCCGATTCGCCGGTGGCATCGGCCGCAATCCAATCGCCGCCGCATTCCGGTAATACAGCAGATACGTATCCTCCATCGCCTCGGCCTGCATCTGCGCCGACTGCTCATCGCAATCGCTCAGCACCGTGAAATGCGCGCTGTGATACAGCTTGTATCGATTCCCCAGCAGCCCCTCCAGTTTTTCCGCCCACTGCTTGTCCACCCGCCGCGTGCGCTTCTGATCCGCATCCATCAGCTCGCGATACGCCACCGGATGCCCCGGATGCAGCTTCAACACTTCCGTCAGCAGATCCGCCCGCTGCTGGTGCAGCTCATTTCGCTTGCACCAGTCCGCCAGGTTCATTCGCCCATCGACATCCTTGTCCGACAGCTTGTGATAGCGCTCCAGGTAATCAACGATCGTGTCCGAGGCATCGCCGCGCCCCGAATTGACAATGAACAATGAAAGCACCACCGCCAGCAGCGACGGCCAATAACCTAAAGCTATGCGTGCAAAAGAGCGCATGGAGGTCAGCATTCATTATATATCGGACAAAACCGCCCGCCCCGTGCGTTAAGTCTGCGGCGCATTCGGCTCCCCACCCACCAGCACAATGCTGTTTTTCCCCGCCCTTTTCGCCCCAAACATGAGCCGCTTGTCGGCCAGATCGATCATTTCCTCCACCGTGCGGGCATCCCACGGATAATTGCACAGCCCCGCACTGATCGTCAGCATCCCCTTGCCGCTTGGCCCCAGGCTCTGAAGTTGATGCGTGGCCAGAAGCTTCTTGAATCGCGCAAAAATCAGCTCCGGCACCTGCGGCGGCTTGGTCGAGCTGTGCTGATGCGGGTCTTTCGGCTGCCGCGGCCCCTCCTTCTCCCAGAACACCACCGCAAACTCATCCCCACCCAGCCGCGCAACCAGGTCGTGCTCGCGGCAGCAGCGCCGGATCAGCGCTGCCGTCTGTTGGAGAATCACATCCCCCACGCCGTGCCCATAGTCATCGTTGTACTTCTTGAAATTATCGATGTCGAAGATCAGCAGCGTCACCGGGAACAGTTTTGATCGCGCCCGCTCGATGATCCGCGAGAGGAAGTGCCTGAAGTAGCGCGCATTGTACAGCCCCGTCAGCTCATCGGTGATCGCCAGCTTCTGAAGCCGATTGTGCCGCTCCTGGAGGCTGTGCAATTTCCCAATCACCTCGGCCAATTGCGCCAACAAGTGCCGCGCCGAATTCGCATCCTCATCCCTCGCGATCAACAGGTGCAACTGCCCCAGGTCCTCCTCATCAACTTTCACCGCGTGCGACAGCACCGTCTTCCCCTCCGGCGGACTCGGCACCGCCACGTTGATCGGCTGATAAACCAGGTGCATCGCCGGCCCAAGCTGCATGTTCAGCCGCTTCACCACCTCGGCCGTCGCTGCGTGCGGCTGATCCGCCAGCGCCCCCAGGAACAAGCTCGCCAGCGACAAACCCGCCAGCAGCGGCTGCGGCATCGGCTCCACGCTGCTTGTCGGCCCCTCCTCCACCGCCACCGCCTCCACCACCGGCGCTGGCGCAATCCGCATGTGCGGCGTCGAAAAAATCTGCGTCAATTCCCCCGGCGCCGGCCCGGCCGGACCATCCGGCATGATCACATAATCATCCACGCCAAAATCCAGCATCTTCCGCGAAAGCGGCTCCAGCGTCGGATGCCCGAAAAGAATCAGTCGCGCATCCGCCGCCATCTGCCGCAACGTCCGAACCGCCGCCTCGGGCCGTCTCTCAATCGGCTCGGCCGACGCCAGCACCGCCGTATATTGGCTCCCCGCCAGCTCCGCGATCGCATCGAAGTAATTCCCAACCGATGTGATCTGCGCCCCCGGCATCGCCTGCGCCAGCGCTGCCTGGAGATTCCTCTGCGAATCCCCAACCAGCAACACACGTTCTGGACCCAGTCGAGCCATCTACCAAATCCTTCTAAATCCTTTTCCTCTTCTTCCCTCTCCCGATACTCCTCTTCTCCCCTCTCCCGGTACTCCGGGAGAGGGTCAGGGTGAGGGTCTTTCTCCTGATTATTTACTTCTTACCTTCCCTCTCCCGGGCCTCCTCTTCTTCCCCCTCCTGGTACGCCTCTTCTTCCCTCTTCCGGTACCCCGGGAGAGGGAAGGGTGAGGGTCTTCTCTCCTGATTATTTACTTCTCATGCGACTCCGGCCCGTTCTTTCACGTGGCACGGGCGTCTCACCCGTGATCCTGCTTATTTCTCATGCGCCTCCGGCCCCGGCCGCGCCGGCTCCTGCAACAGCGCCCTCAACTCATCCGCCGTCAACACCGGATCCGAAATCGGCGACTCCGCAAACACCTTCACCACCACCCGCGGCGGCCCCTCATTCCCCTCCGCCCGAGCCGCCGGCTTCTGCTGCGGCGCAACGCTGGTCGTCGCCGCCGGTGCGGCCTTCTCGCTCGTGCCCGCAGTCAGCTCTTCCGTCATCGCAAACCGATGCGGCCCATCCTCCGACAGCAATCCATCCGCCCCCAGCCGCAGCGCCTCGGCCATCGCCGACGCCCGGCCATCCGTTTGCGACAGCCAGATATCAATGTGCGGATAGCGATGCTTGACGCTCGAGATGACGCTCAGCTCTTCGCGATAGAGACTATTGAGGCACAGGATCATCGCCCGATACGTCATCGACCGCCGCGACAATTCCGCCGCCGCCGAATACGGGTCCTCCGCCTCCACCGATTGATAACCCAATCCGCGCAGCGTCTCCACGGCCGCGCTTCGGCAGCTTGCGCTTCCGACAACGATAGCCCGTCCTGTCGGACGATTCACCGCCAGACTGACTCCCGACATGCGACTCCCCGTAATGATGCGCGGCCGCGACCATCTTACCCCCCACAGCACCGCTTGCAATCCGCCTCTTCCCTCCGCCGGCCGAGCTGTTTCCCGCCCGATCCATTTGTGACGCCTGTGCCACATGCGCCGCCAATCAAATTCTATGCCCCCCGCGCCCGCCAGATGCGCCCAGACTCCGGGACATGCGCAGTACGCCGTCCGCGTCTTTGGACAGAC
>JBGPEF010000422.1:0-5270 GCA_041482675.1 Tepidisphaeraceae bacterium
AATCAGTTTTCAATGACTCAATGATCCGATGAGTCAATGAGTCAATCGCCATACCATCCCGGCCTTCATCGCATGGCGCTTTTCACGGCCTGCGCTACCTTTCCGCTGATTTTCATCGGTGGCCTGGTGACGTCTCACGGTGCGGGCATGGCCGTTCCCGACTGGCCCAACAGTTTCGGATACAACATGTTCCTCTTCCCGCCGCGACATTGGGTGGGAGGAATTCTTTATGAGCACACGCACCGGCTGGTTGCATCCGCGGTCGGCCTGCTGTCGATCGTGCTGGCCGTGTGGACATGGAGGGTGGAGAAACGAGCGTGGGTTCGGAACCTGGCGCTGGCGGTGCTCGCCGCCGTCATACTCCAGGGTGTACTTGGCGGGCTGCGGGTGGTTTTGATCAAACTGCACCTGGCGATCATCCACGCATGTTTCGCACAGGCCTTTTTCTGCCTGACCGCGCTGATGGCGATGGTAACTTCGAAGTGGTGGATCGACACAGCGCCAATCGAGGCAGGGAAATGGCGCTCGCGGCTGGTGATGCTCGGCCTCATCGCCACTGGAACGATTTACGCCCAGCTCATTCTCGGCGCGCTGATGCGCCATCACGATGCGGGCCTGGCGATTCCCGATTTTCCGGCCTCCTACGGCCATGTCCTGCCGCCAACCAATAGCGCCGATCTAAAGGCCGTCAACGACTGGCGCGCCTGGAGCCCCGAGCCGGCTTTGAATAATCGCGTCACCCTCGCCCAAATCTGGCTGCACTTTGGCCATCGCCTCTGGGCCGTCGTGGTGGCCGCGATGGTGATCTGGTTTGTCGTTGCCGCCACCAGGCACGGCTCCGATCTGGTTCATCGGCCGGCATCGGTGCTGGCCATTTTGCTTGTCATTCAGTTCGCATTGGGAATCCTCACCGTCTTAACCCGAAAACCCGCCGACCTCGCCACCGCGCACGTCGCTGTCGGCGCGCTGGTCCTGGTCACCGCCTTCACCATCACCGTCCGAGCCATTCGCGTTGGAAATGTTCAACCCCAGCGCATCATCGATCAGGTTCCGCAAGGTCAGCCGGTATTGTCATGAAACGCGCCCCCGACATCTCGACCTCCTCCGGCTCGCTGGTGCTTAGCGCGCCCATGGCACCTTCCCGCGCGCCCTCCCGCCTGGCCGACCTCTGCTCGCTCACCAAGCCCCGCATGAATCTGCTGGTCCTGGCGACGACGGCTGTCGGCTATTACATGGCCATCCCGCGCTGGACGTCGTGGATTCCGCTCATTCACCTGTTGCTGGGCACCGCCCTCACCGCCGCCGCCGCCAGCGTGCTCAATCAATACCTGGAGCGGGACCACGACCGCCTCATGCCGCGCACGCGCAATCGCCCCCTGCCCGCCGGCCGAATTCTGCCGGGTGAAGCGTTGCTCCTGGGCATCATCCTCGCCCTCGCCGGCGCACTTTATCTCTCGCTCGCCGTCAACATTCTCACCGCCGCCCTCGGCCTCTTCACCCTGCTCAGCTACATCTTCCTCTACACCCCCCTGAAGCGAATCACCTCGCTCAATACCGTCGTCGGCGCCATCCCCGGCGCGATCCCGCCGGTCATGGGCTTCACCGCCGTCAATGGCGCACTCTCAATTCAGGCCATCGTCCTCTTTGGCATTCTGTTTCTCTGGCAGATGCCTCACTTCCTCGCCATCGCCATCCTTTACCGCAACGACTACGCCGCCGGCGGTTTCAAGATGCTCCCGGTCATCGACAAAGACCTCTCCGTCACCTCGCGGCAGATTCTGCTTTATTCCCTCGCCCTCGTCCCGGTCACGCTCCTCCCCGTCGCCCTCAACATGGCCGGCGCGGCCTACTTCTGCACCGCGACGCTGCTGGGCATGGCCTTTTTCACCTTCGGCATCAACGTCGCCGCGACCAAGTCGCGCGACGATGCCAAACGGCTCTTCATTGCCTCGATCATCTATCTGCCGATCCTCCTGATGACCCTGATGCTCAACAAAACTTCGCTCTTTGAGCTGATGAATTGATGGCCAGACTTGCGCTCCATCTTCTGTCGGTCCTCGCCGCCATCGGCTGCGACAAACCCGGCGCGCCGGCCACCGCGGTCAATCAAGCCGCAATCAAATCGCCAACGACTGCGCCGACAGCCTTCGGCACCGTTCGCGGCAAGGTCACGCTCACTGGTTGGAACCCCCCGCCGCCGGCCGCGAACATGGTCGCGTGCGGCAACCACCAAATCCCCATCGTCAGCCAAAAGGTTGTCCTCAAAAACAACGGCCTCGAAAATGTGGTCATCTATCTGAAAGACGCCCCGCCCTCCACCACCACGGCCACACCCGCCCCGGCCATCCTCGACCAGATCCAGTGCGCCTACGTCCCCCACGTCCTCGCCCTGCGCACCGGCCAGACACTCACCATCAACAGCAGCGACGACCTCCTCCACAACATCCACATGCTCCCGGAGATCAATCAGCAGGTGAATTTCGGCATGACCCGGCCGAGCTCGCGCAACATCGTCCTCAAATCCGCTGAAATTTTCCCCGTCAAATGCGACGTTCATCCCTGGATGATGGCCCACATCGCCGTCTTCGATCATCCCTGGTTCGCCGTCTCCGCCAACGGCGGCAAATTCGAAATTCAAAGCGTCCCCGCCGGCCCCCGGACTTTCGTAGCCTGGCACGAGCAATTCGGCGAGATCGAACAGACGATCACCGTCACAACTGATCGAGCGCGCGAGATCACCTTTAACTTTAAACCACCCGAAAAGTGAGAACTTAAGGAGCCATCGTGTCCGAAAGCTTATTAGATCACGGCTACATCCCGGAGGAGCACGCTCCGGACCCGGTCATCGGCCACGGCGACCCCATCGCCCCCGGCAAGCTGGCCATCTGGCTATTTCTGGCCAGCGAAATCATGTTTTTCATCGGCCTGCTTGGCACCTATATCGTGCTGCGCTCCGGCTCGCCCCAAATGTTCCAGGCCCAGGGCCAGACCCTCAACAAAACGCTGGCCGGCATCAATACCCTCGTGCTCATCTTCAGCAGCTTGACCATGGCCCTGGCCGTCGATGCCGCGCAAAAGGGCAACCGCAATCGCCTCATGCTCATGCTCGGCCTCACGGTGCTCATGGCGTTCGGTTTCATGTTCATCAAGTACCTCGAATATTCCGATAAATTCCACCATTACACGCTGCTGGCCAAGGAAGGCACCGGGGCCAACGCGAAGATTTATATTTACGACGGCCATCTTGAAAGCATGGACGTCACCGTCAACGACAATCTCGCCATGCCCAAAGGAACAGAATTTATAAAACTCACCGAGGCCATCGGCGATCATGCCGAAGGAACGCCGGCCGCCGTGCTCGATCACAAGGGCGATCGCCTCGAGGTCCAGTTCGATGACGCCAAGATGGAGAAGGCCACCATCGACAAGAGCAAAACCGTCCCCGTCGAGAAAAAGCAGATCCGCGAGAAGGCCTATCACATCAACGCCGTCCGCCGCCTCGTCGACAAGAAGGAGGAGATCAACGTCCACACCTACACCCTCACCGGCGACACCGAGCACGCCGAAGCCGGGGCAGGCCCGCACGGCAAGGCCGAAGGCGGCAAAGAAGCCGCACATGAGCATCAGCATTACGACATCCAGGCCAAGGATGTGAACGACATCGTCTGGTACGGCCCGCAGAAGAACATTTTCTTCTCCTGCTACTTCGCCCTCACCGGCGTACACGGCCTGCACGTCATCGGCGGCATCATTCCCCTCTCGCTCCTGCTGATTCAGGCCGCCCGCGGCAAAATCTTCGCCCCCCACACCGAATACGTCGGCCTCTATTGGCACTTCGTCGATCTGGTCTGGATTTTCCTGTTCCCATTGCTGTATTTGATTTGAGATTGCAAATTTGAACTTGAAGGAATACTCATGGCAGAAAACTCACCCCGCTTGAAAGAGGCCCACGGCCACTCAGCCGCCACGCCCCATCACAAAGTCAACTATTTCCTGATCTTCGGCATCCTCGTCGGCCTCACCATCCTCACCGTCGGCGTCGCCTTTCTCCCAATCCACCACGAATGGATCAAGGTCCTGCTGGCGCTCACCATCGCCTCCATCAAGGCCTCCTTCGTTGCCATTTTTTTCATGCACCTGAAATTTGAGGGCAAGCTGATTTATTTCATCATGATTGTCCCCCTCACCTTCACCGTGGTCCTGATTTGCGCGCTCATCCCCGACATCGTCATGCCCGCGCTGCACAACATGATGCTCGGCCGCCCGTATTGATAAATCTTGAACGCCCCCGCCATTCACATCGCCGGCCTCTCGCATTCGTATGGCTCGCGAACCGCGCTTTCTGAGCTCTCGCTCGACGTGCAGAGCGGCGAAATCTTCGCCTTCCTCGGCCCCAACGGCTCCGGCAAGACCACCCTCTTCCGCATCCTCTCCACCCTCATCCCCCCAAAAAGGGGCCAAGTCCAATTAATCGGCCTCAATCTTCCTGCCGACACCGCCAAAATTCGCCCCAGAATCGCCGTCGTCTTCCAATCCCCCAGCCTCGATAAACAACTCACCGCCGAGGAAAACCTCCGCCACCACGGCCATCTCTATGGCCTGCGCGGCCGCGACCTGGCCAATCGCATCGAAGAATTCCTCTCCCGCTTCAACCTCGCCGACCGCCGCAGGGAAATCGTCTCCACCTTCAGCGGCGGCCTGCGCCGTCGCGTCGAGTTGGCCAAGGGCTTGCTGACGCGGCCGCAAATCCTCCTCATGGACGAACCCAGCACCGGCCTCGATCCCGTCGCCCGCCTCGAGCTATGGACCGCCCTCTCCGCCGCCCGCGAGCAGCAAAAACTCACCATCCTGCTCACCACTCACCTGATGGACGAAGCCGACAAATGCGACCGCCTGGCCATCCTCGACAACGGCAAGCTCATCGCCCTCGGCGCACCCAAGGAGCTCAAAGAACAAATCGGCGGTGACATCATCACCCTCACCACCCCCGATCCCGACCGCCTCGCCGCCGCCCTGCGCGAAAAATTCCACATCGAGCCCCAACGAATCGACGCCGCCCTCCGCTTCGAGCGCCAAAAGGCCCACGAATTCGTCCCCCAGCTCATCGAATCGCTCCCCGGCCTCATCACGACTCTTGCCATCAGCAAACCCACCCTGGAGGACGTCTTCATCCGCATGACCGGCCGCCGACTCACTGGCGACTAAGAAAATCTTCTCTGCGTCTCTGCGTCTCCGCGTCTATGCGGTTGTATTTCTTCTGTGAACCTGCG
>JBGPEF010000423.1:0-5266 GCA_041482675.1 Tepidisphaeraceae bacterium
CGGCCTGGGCGGCCTGCTCTATGCATTCACCAACAGAAAGCGCGCCGCCACGCTTTCCGGCTTTGCCTTCACCTGCCTCCTCGAGGCCGGGTTTGTCATGCTCGCCTATGCCCTGGGCGATAGCATCGCCTGGGTCGCCGCCTCATTGCAGTCATTCACCGCCTTCGGTTTCGGCGGCCTGGTTTTCAGTTGGGCCATCATCACCGCCATCGCCGTCGTCCCCGCCGGCATCGTCGCCGGCTATCAGTTCCCCATGCTGATCGCGCTGCTCGGCAAAGGCCGGACCGACGTCGGCCGGCACGTCGGCGCAGCCTACGCCTGGAACACCGCCGGTGCGATCGTCGGTTCGCTCGCCGGTGGATTTGTCCTGCTCCCCATCCTCACCGCTCCCGGCTGCTGGCAGATGGTTGGCATCCTGCTGGCCATCCTCGGCGTCTGGACCATCGTCATGCAGTTGCGGCAGACTCGGCGTTGGATCACCGCCATCGCACCACTGGCCATGGCCTGCGTCGTGCTCATCCTGACGCTCGTTCCCGATGGCCCCACCGCCGCCTGGCGTCACAGCGGCATCGGCGTCGGCCGGGCCAAATTCAGCAGCAAGCCCTCACCCAACGAATATCGCGAATGGGTCAACCTCCAGCGCTACTGGACCATCAAGGAGATGGAAGGCGTCGAAAGCTGCATCGGCATCAATACCCGCGGCGGCCTGGCTTTCATCGTAAACGGAAAAGCGGATGGCAACGCATGGGGTGATGCTCCCACGCAGGTGATGCTGGGCGTCCTCCCCGCCCTCCTGCACCCGCAGCCCCGCTCCGCCGCCGTGGTCGGCCTGGGCACCGGCAGCACCGCCGGCTGGCTTGCCGCCATCGGCAGCATCGAGCGCGTGGATGTCATCGAGCTCGAACCCGCCGTGCTCGAATTCGCCAGGATGTGTACGCATGTCAACGCCGATGCGATGAACAACCCCAAGCTGCACATCACCATCGGCGATGCCCGCGAATACCTCATGACCACCCGCAGCCGCTACGACCTGATCATCTCCGAGCCCTCCAATCCGTATCGCGCTGGCGTGGCCAGTCTCTTCACGCGCGAATACTACAAGTCGATCGATTCGCGCCTGGAGGATGGCGGCATTTTCGTGCAGTGGGTCCAGTCCTACGACGTGCATACCAGCACCATTCAAACCATCTGCGCCACCGCGCTTTCTGTCTTTCCCAGCGTTGAGATCTGGCAGGGCGCTGCCGGCGACCTGCTGCTGCTCGGGTCGCGCCGGCCGCTGGATCACGACATCGCCCGCCTCACCACCCGCATGCGCCAGGAGCCCTTCCGCACCGCGCTGAGCGCCACCTGGCGCGCCGTCGACATCCAAGGCTTCTATTCCCACTTCATCGCCAACAGCCAGTTCGTAAAGGCATTCTCCACCTCCCCGGACATCGAGCTCAATACCGACGATCGCACCGTCATCGAATTCGGCTTCGCCCGCGGCATCAATCTCCCCACCCGTTTTTCCATCGCCGGCCTGCGCAGCGCTGCCGGCGCAGTCCAGCAGCATCACCCCGCCATCACCAGTGGCGCCGTGGACTGGAATCGCGTTGAAGATGAGATTGCCCTCTTCGCCGTCTTTGAAGGCTTCTACCCCCAGCAAGGCTGGGAGCGCACCCCCGGGCAGAGGCAGCGCGCAATCACGCTCCGAAAATATGTCGACGGAGATTACTCCGCCGCGCTGGCCGCCTGGCTCGCCCAGCCCGCTGAGCCGCGCGGCCCGACCGAGCTGACGATTGTCGCCGAGTGCCTCGCCTCCCGCGGTGATGAAAGAGCTCTCAAATACATCGATCAGCTCCGCGCCTTTCAGCCCGCTGAGGCTGATGCCGTGCTGGCGCGTTTCCATCTGGTAACGGGACAGCGCCACGAGGCCGCCGCCGACCTCATCGCCGCCTTTGCTCGCCTTCAGCGCGACCCATGGGCTATGCGGATCCCACTCCAGCGGGCGCTGACCATGTCGGCTGACATTGCCAAAGCCGAACCGGCAACCTCCAGGCCGCTCTACAACGCCATCCGCCGCCCCTTCGCCGTCTATGCGCAAGAGGAACTGCGCAGACAGTGCCTCGTCCAGATCGCCGGCCAGAGCGGCGAACTGAAGCTGCTCATGGAAGTAATGAAGGAAAACGAGCCGTTCGTCCCCTGGACGGCGGACTATCTCACCGCCCGCCTGCAGGTTTACATCGCAGCCAAAGCCCCGCTCCAGGGGCAGGCCCTGGCGGAGCTGCTCGAGTTTCGCAAAGCACGAGGTGAGACGAACCTTAAACCCGAGATGCTGCTCTACCCCACCAACGAGGCGCCGCCTTCACCCGATCAAGGCAGGGCCACGGTGCGACTCGAGTAGTAGATGCTCAATCCACCGACGGGCCCCCGCGGATCGCCTGCAACTTGCGAATGTCGCGCGGATCGTTGGCAGCGATGTTGTTGTTCCAGAGATGCCGCGTCTGCTGGAGTTCCCAGGTCAGCACATCGGCGTGCCCATCCATAAACGAAACCACCGACGCATATCCGTGGAACATGCCGGGATAATCCACCCAGACATTGGACGGCTTGGGCAGGATCGCAAAGGATCCCAGGTTATACCCGCCAGGATCGCCGCCGCGAGCATCGTACTCATCGATGTACACAAACGTCTTGGTATGGTGCTTCACCCTGGAGATCTTGTAGACCGTTCCCGGGTTCTCGCCATTTGAGAAATCTTCGCCATTGAGGAAGCAGTTCTGGCCGTAGCTCACCTTGCGAAGTCCGAAATCACCCGGACACTTGTAGGCCTTCATTGACTTGAGATATTGATAGACGGACCCTTTTTTGATCGCATCATCGGTATTCCCGCCGCCCCGGTTGGCGCCCAGGAACCATGGCACAAACCAGTAGGTGCCCACCATGTTGGAGGGCCCGCTCAAAGGCGCATCCGGCCAGCCCATCGGCAGATAGCCCTTGTTATCTTCGGTGTACATCCGGAACGCCAGCGTCAATTGCCGAGTGTTGGACATGCAGGCGGTTCGCTGCGCTGCCAGCTTGGCCTTGCCCAATACCGGCAACAGAATAGCGATGAGAACGGCGATGATGGCGATGACCACCAGCAGTTCGACCAATGTAAAGGCACGTGCTCGTCGCTTTGCGATTTCGACCGCCATGTTTGCACCTCAAGATATGAACCAGTCCGCCACCCATGGCGCTGGCTACAAGGCATTATTGTCGCAGCTTTAACGCGATTCCACAACTAAAAATGGATTAATCGTCGCCGCCCCATCCGTCCCGACCAATTATTTTTCACGGTAATTTACAGAAGATTCAGACCACCGCTCGACAGCCGGCCGCCGGCATCATGGGCAAATCTCGCGGATCTCAACTCTGCGCCACTTCCCACCCCTCCCCCAGCCATGCCCGCCAATTCACCGCATCGGCCAACTGCTGCCGCGGGGCCTGCAACTTTTCCAGCGGTGTGAAAAACATATCGCAGTGCCACTTGCCGCCCTTACGCATCGTGCCGAAGGAACGCAGATACAAATATCGCTGCGGCAGACGGGGCAGGAGGTTGTTGCGGCCGGCCAGGCTGCATACGGATTGCACGTCCGGCTCCTTGTCGAACACCTTCACAATGTGAATATCTCGCGAGGTCATGGCCTGTCTATTGTAGGTCGTATCGGCCCAAAACATGGAGAGGCGTTTTTCTCTCTATTACCAATATACCGAACAAATGGACCCATCCGTAAGCAGGATTACGCAGGTTTAACAGCCGCAACGACTTGCATATCGCGGCCATCCGGGGCCGATAATATTGACCGCTTATCAGGCCCCCTTACAATCGCCGTTTTCATCTCGCGCTGGCAGCAACAGGAGCGTTATGACGTTCAAGCTCTCCGCCTTTGCCGACGAAATCTCGCCGGACCTCGACGAGCAAATCCGCGTCTGCCGCGAGAACGCCGTCACTCATATCGAGCTGCGCAGCGTCAACAAAATCAACGTGCTCGACTTTGACCGCAATCTGCGCAACCAGATCAAAACCGGCCTGGCCGACGGCGGCCTGGGGGTGGTGAGCATCGCCAGCCCGATTGGAAAATCGAAGATCGACGAGCCGTGGCCGGGGCATTTTGAGCGGTTCAAAATTGCCGTCGAGCTGGCCGAGTTTTTCAGTGCCCCGATGATCCGCATCTTCAGCTATTACCCGCCCAAGCCGGAGCAGGATGTGCATCAATTCCGCGATGAGATCCTCAAGCGGATGGCCGCGAAGGTGGACTACATCAAAAATCAGAATCTCCACCTGGTTCACGAAAACGAGAAGGACATTTACGGCGAAAAAGGCGCGGACTGCCTCGATTTGATGAAATCGGTCAATTCGCCAAAGCTGCGCAGCGCGTTTGATTTTGCCAATTTCGTGCAGGTGGGGGAGGGGCCGTTGGGCAACTGGCAATGGCTCAAGCCGTACACGATTCACATTCACGTGAAGGATGCGCGGCTGGCGGATGGGAGCATCGTGCCGGCCGGGGATGGCGATGGGCAGATCGAGCCGATTCTGGTCGATGCGTTTCGACATGGCTATGACGGATTTGTGAGCCTGGAGCCGCATTTGAAAGTGGCCGGGCATTCGCACGGGGAGACGGGGCCGGAACTGTTCAAAGTGGCGGCCGATAAGCTCAAGGAAATATGCCGGCGAAACGATATTCCCCTGGCGGGGGCATGAGTTGGTCGTAGTCCGGTTGTGCGGGCATCCAATAATGAAACATGACCCAATTCCCTGGCAAGGCGGCCTGAGTTGGCCATCCGATTGGCCGATCGAGCCGCCGCGTCTTCGGCACATGCCGCTGCCGCCGCGGCTGATCGTCCCGGCACGCGCGCCCGATCCCAAGCCGAAGGCCGCCGGCACCATGGTCCAAAAAGGGGAGTCGCTTCTGGAATCTCCGGGCGGGCCGTCGGCGCCGGCCCGCGCGAAAATCATTGGGGAGAGAATTGTCTCGCTGACCAACGGGGCACTCGCTTATTCGGTGGCGTTGGAGATCGATGCGCCCGACGCGGAGTCGACGCTCGCCGCCGAACAGCTGACGGTGAGCCCCGCGGACCTGCCCACGATGGATCTGGCGGCGATCCTGGATCGACTGCTGCACTCCGGCGTGTGGGCGGACCGACGCGGCGTGCCTGATCTGATTGCCCAGCTCAATCGCGCTGCCAAGCGCCCGGTCGACACGATCATCTGCAACTGCATCGACCACGAGCCGCCGCTTCGGCC
>JBGPEF010000424.1:0-5263 GCA_041482675.1 Tepidisphaeraceae bacterium
AGTCCTTCGGGGTTGTGGGAGGAAGAAGCTCTTCACATGGGGGAAGAATGGGCAAATTTTTATTGTTCCGCCCGGCCGCTTGCTTGGCAACCAAGTGAAACGAGGTGCTGTAAATGCAAGGAGCGGGCCAAAGTGGATTTTCTGTCATGTTTCGCATGGGGGCGATTGGAGATTTGTCTATTAAACCGTGTTGATAAAATAAGTTATAGGATCCAAGCGAATCCTGGGGGATTTCGTGAGGGCGAAGAAAGTGTCGCGAAAGTGCGAAAATATGTCCGGACTGCGACACGGTGATGCGACAGAATGTCTGTAGAATGGGAAAACGTGAAGACGTGAAACGTGAAGCGAGTAAATGCAGGAATCGTCCCTGGGAGGGGGGGCGGCGGCGGCGGGCTTGTGCCGTCAAAAAACCTGGGCAGGGCGGGGCCAGGAGTGGCGATTTTGGGGTGATGGAGGGGGATTTGGGTTCGTTCGGTAGGTTTGTTTTTCTCCGGTGGCTTCGTTCCTGGCTGGTCCGTGGTCGGTTGTTGGTTGTTGGTTGTGGGGTGGGCGGAGTGGGAAAAAAAGAAGCGCGAGAGGGGTCGGGACGCGGTTTTTTGTAAAATGAAGGTGGGACGTGGGTTGTGGAAGGGGTGGGCCAAGAAGTTATTAGGAAAGGGGGTCCCGTTTATGTCCTTTTTAGGTCCCGTTTGTGTCCCGAAAAGGTCCCGGGGGAGGGGAATCCGGTCCGGAGGCGAAAAAGAGGATAGAGGATAGTAGATAGAGGATAGAGAGTGCGCGGAGGGGGAGGCGATGGAACGTGAAACGTGAAACTTGAGACGTGAGCGCGGAGAATCGCCCAGGGTACGGATGGGTGGGTGAGACGAGAGCATTGCTTCCCCTATTCTGGTCCCTCGGCAGGGATTGTAGTCGATTGTTAGGGGGATGTCAAGTAACTTCTTCCGAGGGTTCGGGGTTCGGGGTTCGGGGTTCGGGGTTCAGGGTTCGGGGAAGAGGAGGATGGAACGACAGAGACATGGAGGCACGGAGGGAGGGCCGCGGATTGGGTGGATGGATGGTTTTTGGGGATGAGCGGAGGAGCGACGAAGCGACGGAGCGACGAAGCGACGAAGGGGAGGAGGGGGATGCCGAAGGGTTTTTCTCCCGCTCCGGAGGACACCGGTGATTTCATCCAGTTTCCTCTGGTGGCGATCAGCAGGGATGACGCGCGCGGTATGATTCTGTGGATGCGCAGGGTTGTGCGTTACATCTTCATGAGCATCTTTGCGCTGTCGCTGCTGCTGTCTGTGGCGGTGTGTGTGCTGTGGGTGCGGAGTTACTACGTGATCGAAGGAGTGATTTGCGCGTGGGCGGATGATCGATCGGTTGGATGGGCGACGGGACCGGGAGGCCTGTACGCGGGCTACTACTTCGGGCCGGCGGAGTTGAACACGCCGAAATTCGAGTATGTAAGCATACCGGTCAGTTATCCGTTGGCTCCGCCGGCGACGCCTGTGTTTGAGGTCGCCGGGTTCGGAGCGTATGCGGATTCGGAAAGGCGGACGGCTCGGGTGCCGATGGTTGTGCCGCTTCTCGGTTGCATGATTTGCGCACTTTGGTCGTTTAGACGGCTGCGGCCACGGCCGCCGTTTGCATGCGCCACCTGCGGGTACGACCTTCGGGCCAGTCCGGGGCGGTGCCCGGAGTGCGGGGCGGTGAAAGAGGAGTGAACGGTTTGTCGCGCCCAGTTGATAGTAAGCACGGGATACCGCCTTCTGCTCTGCTGAATTCCCCCTTTCTGAATTCTTTGGGCCCCTACAAACTCCTCGACGAACCTTATTGAGGCAACTTTCCACAGCAATGACTGCGACGGCGGCTCCACGTAGAATGACCATTATGCCGGCCTTCTTTTCAGAGCCAAGACGAAGTCTCGTTATTCACTGCGCAAATCAACTTCAGGGCCACTTTAGACAGTTACAGATGGTAGTGGGTGCACGGCTCGGACGCTTCAGCGATCCGAAGGGCTTTGAGAAGAGGCTTGAGGGCCTGATGAACGACCAAGTGGTTCTTCAGGGTAATCCAGAGGCGCCGATCAGGGATGAGAATTTCCCCATGTTGAAGTTGGCATTACTACAGGCGCGCCGTATGGCGGCAATCAACGTGGAGACTCAACAGGCTGCAACGCATCATCTTGAAACGCTCGGTGAGCTGGATCAAGTAATGGTATCCTATAACCAACTCATGGATGAGGAGTGGTGCAAGGGGGTCGAGGCCGCCGCGATGCCGCAGCTGAGCGATTACCTGACGATAAAAGTTACAGAAGAGATGATGAATGAGCATCAATTGCCAGCGCGGCAATACGACGAGAAGTTTGGCGTCTTGCAGGCCTCCAATTTGTTCCTCCCGGACCTCCGGTACTTCCGAGCACGTTGCGCATTGCGCCACGCGCCAGTTAGTACCGCCTACTTAGACATCGATGAGTTCAAGAGTTTCAACACCCAATACCGAGAGGCCGTGGTCGACCGGGCCCTCCTTCCGAAGTTCATGGAGACAATCGAATCCCACATTTTCATGCATGGTCACGCCTATCGATACGGCGGTGATGAGTACATGCTTCTTCTCCCCAATATGCCCTTAGGCCCAGCGGTGGATTTCATTAATCGCCTTCGGGAGAAGCTGCGCAATGTTGATTATCAAGGCATTTCGAAGAACCCAACAATTTCGGTCGGACTCTGCGTCGTCGGAGTGGATTCCTACCTCACCGATCGTGAGGTGGAAGATCGAGCAAACCGAGCGAAGACATACGCCAAGAATGAAGGTGGCAAGGATTGCATCGCAACCTACGCCGAAGGCAGATTCGGTGATAACGATCTCTATAAGGTCGAATCCGCGGCTTCTACGGGCCGGCACGTGGAGGATGAGCGATGAGCGAAATGGAAAGCATTGCATTATCAGGTGCGATGGCGGTAGCGGCTGCAGCGGCTGCGGCTCAACTTGGAAAACCGATCGTCCAGAAGGGCTGTGATTTAATTGATGCCGCACTTGGAAGACCCTTCAAGGTCGCGGGGGGCATTCTGGCGGACGAAATCAGTTTTTGGAGGTGGAAGAATCGATTGAAAATCGCTGCGAGGTCTCGGGATATTCTTGATTCCAAAAAAGTCCAGGTAGAGGTGCTGCCCCCCAGTTTCCTGTTGCCCCTGCTGGATGCGGCTGGAAATGTTGATGACCCTGATCTTGCGGAAATGTGGGCGCAGTTGCTCGCCGGCGGATCGCAAGACGATTGCCATCGTCATCCAGCCTTCATAGAAACCTTACGTTGGATGAGCGGCGAAGATGCGCGATTTCTGAAGCGGTTGGCTGGAGAGCGCATTCCCGTCTCCGCCGGAAAATTGGATGCTCGCGATTTGGCTAGCGCGCACCGGCTCATGGCCCTTTCGCTCCTCGATTGGGATTGGGAGGTGACTGGAGTACTTGTGGCGATGGAGGGCGATGAGATGGGACCTACTGATTTCGGAAAGCAGTTTATCCGGGCGGTAATGCCCGATGTTTTGGCAAAGGACATAAGCGGGCGATGAAATGAAGTTTGCGGGGATTGCAATCGCCCCGACTCTTCATTGTGCGCCAACTCGCCTCTTCGCAGATAGATATCGTGCCAAAAACGATTTTGGAGCAATGTGAATCTCGTCATCGTTGAGAAAAACCTTTGGCTTGGAGCTTCCAGCGCGCAATACGCGGATCGATGGCGGCAACCCTAAGTAGGGAATGACGTCCGAACGGGCCATGGCGAGTTCATAGAGTGAAATCAGCTTGGATGCTCGTGGTTCTCCTTCCTTGCCTTGATCAGTTTCGACGGCCTCGACAATCCAGCCAGAATGCAGGCCAGCTGGCTCGTTTCGTGATAAGTGTACTTGAGCGGAGCGCGGGAAATCCTCAGTTACCGATGCGGCGTCTCGAATGCTGGGAATGGCCAGTAGGTCCAGAAGGCCCAAACTGTCGGCAGTGTCCTTCTGAATCCTCAGGTGGAAGAGAGTATTGGTGACGGAGCGAGAGAATTTTATTGGGAAATGTTGGAAATCCGGCTCCGAAAACGTTAGCAGGTCTGCACCATCTTCCTCAATCAGATTTACCATCCACCCGATCTGGATCGTCTCACCTGGCCTGAAGCATGTGCCGTTGGCGACGCTCGATTCTAGAAATTCGATCAACCACACTGCATCGGCGGTCAGAGCGGGAGAATCGCCTCGGATTCGAAATTCCCGGTGACCGAAATTAGAACATTTCGTAGATGTCAGACAGAAGCTCATTGGTGAACTCTATTATCCACCAAAGGTGCGTGCTTTGGTCATGCAATCAGCGCCGGGATGACGTTTCCGGCGACGTCGGGCAGGCGGTAATCGCGGCCCTGGAAGCGGTGGGTGAGTTTGAGCTGGTCGAGGCCGAAGAGGTGGAGGAGGGTGGCGTGGAGGTCGTTGATGGGGATGGGGTTTTGGGTGATGGACCAGCCGATGTCGTCGGTGGCGCCGTAGGTTAGGCCGGGTTTGATGCGGCCGGCGGCGAGGAGGAGGATTTTGAGGAGGCCGGGGGGGAACTCGCGTCGGGTGGGGGGATGGCGTAATATTTTAAGGCAATGAGCGAATCCAACAAGATTCTGGTTGCGGTGGTCATGGGGAGCAAATCCGATTGGGAGACCATGCGCCACGCCGACGAGGTGCTGACGCGATTTGGGGTCAATCACGTCTGTCGGGTCCTTTCGGCGCATCGGACGCCAAAACAGCTCGAGCAGTTTATCGGTGAGATGGAGCGGCAGGGGTGCGAGGTTTATATTGCGGCGGCCGGGGGGGCGGCGCATTTGGCGGGAGTGGTGGCGGCACAAACGGTTGCGCCGGTGCTGGGGGTGCCGATTGAAAGCGAGTCGCTGAAGGGGCTGGACTCGCTGCTGGCGATGGTTCAGATGCCGGGGGGGATTCCGGTGGGAACATTGGCGATCGGGAACCCGGGGGCGACGAATGCGGCGTTGCTGGCGATTGCGATTCTGGCGAATACGCGGCCGGGGCTGCGGGAGAAGCTGGTGGGGATGCGGGCGGAGCAGGCGGAGAAGGTTTTGAAGGAGACGCTGCCTTAGGAATGAGTGGGGGAGATGGTGGGCGGGGCCCACCGGCACTAAGTTTCATTCCCCACCAGCTTACCGGGCTGGCGGTATTTTCCTTTTCCTTTGTACTTCACTTTGGTGTCGCCGGGTCTGGGGTCGTATCGCCCAGGTCGCCAGGGGACCACGTGACTGGCG
>JBGPEF010000425.1:0-5246 GCA_041482675.1 Tepidisphaeraceae bacterium
AACATTAGTATTTTAGTGTGGAAGGCTTTAACCACCAGCGCGGCCGAGCCGAGGGCGGCTTTGGCGCTATAGGGTTGCACGCGCTCGGCGGCTAAGAGGTGGGCAAATTAATAAACGGCGGGGGGGAGGATGAGCAGCATCAAGACGAGGATGCCGACGCCGCGGGGTTGGATGCCGTGGATGCGGAGGTTTTTCTCCAGCCACCAATCAAACCAGAGCATGCCCAGGAGGGCGGCGATCATGAGCGGGCCGAAAGTCAGCCGATTGCGAAGTGACTGCTCCATAATCAGGATTGATGAGCGGTCGAGGGGAATAGATTTGGTTTGGCCATTTACCGCCGAGCTTAACGGAGGGTAGAGTGAATTGACAGGTGCGATCAACACCACTTCTTTAAAGGAGAACCATTCCATGAGCAGACGCGCGATTTTTGGATCGGTATTGCTTCTGTCGTTTGTCGTGGTCGGCTGCGGGGCACAGGGCGGCACGACGCAGATCAAATATGAGAAAGGCAACGAGACGACGACGATCAAGGCGCCGCAGGATGGGGAATATGCCCTGTACACGGCCAGCGATCTGACGCCCAAGGTGCGACAGCGGCTGAACAAGGGCGATACGATCGGATTTGAGATGACCAGCGATGGACGGGTGCGGGCGGTGGCCGGCACGTACAACCAGGTGCTGGCGGGAAGTACGCAGGAGGCGTATTGGAAGTTGACGAAGAAAGATTGAAGGGAATTTGCGATTTGCGATTTGCGATTTGCGATTTTGGATTGAGGAGGGGATGCGGTCGCAGGATTTGATGCTCTCCGAGGAGTGGTGGATGCGGACGGGCCGCCGGATTGGTGGCCCGTTTTTCTATTGAGGGGGGCGGATATTTTTGTTGGGGGGGCGGGGATTTTTGTCAGCCATTTTGAGCGTGTTGGTGTGATCGAGGGCGCCGAAGCGGCGGTTGCGGGTGGAGAAGGAGCGGATGGCCGAATGAAGCTCGGATTCGTTGAAATCGGGCCAGAGGACGGGGCTGACGAAGAGCTCGGCGTAGCTGATCTGCCAGAGGAGGTAGTTGCTGATGCGCATTTCGCCGGCGGTGCGGATGAGCAGGTCGGGATCGGGCATTCGGGCGGTGTAGAGGTGATCGGAGATGGTTTGTTCGGTGATTTGATCGGGGCGGAGTTGGTTTTTGGCGACTTTTGAGGCGATGGCCTGCACCGCATCGGTGATTTCAGCGCGGCTGGAATAGTTGAGGGCGAGGACGAGGGTGAGGCCGGTGTTGTGTTTGGTTTCTTCGAGGGTGGCCTGCATTTCTTCCAGGACTGGGTCGGGGAGGTTGTCCAGCCGGCCGATCTGGCGGAACTGGATGTTGTTTTTCATCATGGTGGGCCGTTCCTGGCGGAGGTAGTCGATGTACATCTGCATGAGGAACGAGACTTCGATGACCGGGCGTTTCCAGTTTTCGGTGGAGAAGGAATAGAGGGTGAGGAAATCCAGCCCGCCGATTTCCTTGCGGAGGCGGGCGGCCTCGGTGACGACGGTGCGGACGGTGTCAGCGCCGGCGCGATGGCCTTCGATGCGTTCGCGCCCGCGTTTGACGGCCCAGCGGCCGTTTCCATCCATGATGATGGCGATGTGGCGGGGGATGCGCTCACGCGGGATGTCGGAGAGGGGATTCACAGAAGGGGGAGTATAACCGGGGTGGGATGCATGCGAAAAACCCAGAAAATTGAACCGCAGAGAGAATCCAACCGCAGAGGCGCAGAGATGCAGAGACGCGGGGGGATATTTGGAGGCGAGTAAAAGGGGATAGGGCGAGTAAAAGGGGGCGAGTAAAAGGGGATAGGTCCAATTTTGGCGACGAAAAAGGGGATAGGTCCAAGTTTCGCATAAAGGGGGTCACCCGTGCTTATTGAATAAGCAGCAGTGACCCCCTTATTTGCCGGAAAAATCGAAAATGCCTCTCACCAGGTGAGATGGTTGTTGGTAAGGATGTTCTGGGCGGTGACGTTGCCGAGGCGGGCGGCTTTTTGGAACCAGAGGACGGCTTTGGCGTCGCTTTGGGTGGTGCCCTGGCCGCGGGCGTACATCAGGCCGAGGTTGAGCATGCCCAGGTCGCTGCCGGCGAGGGCGGATTTCCTGTGCCAGAAGAAGGCGAGCTTGAAGTCTTTGGGCACGCCAAAGCCGTTGAGGTACATCGCGCCGACGTTGTACATGGCGACGGCGTGGCCCAGCTTTGCCGCCTTCTGATACCAGGCGAGCGCGGTTTTGTAGTTGCGACGCACGCCGCGGCCATTCTGGTACAGCGAGCCGAGGTTGTTCATCGAATCGGCATCGCCCGCGACGGCCGACTTCTGATACCAGAAGGCGGCCTGTTTGTAATCGGTCGCGATGCCCTTGCCGTTGGCGTAGGCCAGGGCCAGGTTATGCATGCTCAGAACGTTGCCGGCCTGGGCGCCCAGCAGATACCAATGGGCGGCCATGGCGAGGTCGAGGGGGACGCCGGTGCCGAACTCATACCGGTAGCCGAGCTGGGCCATGGCCGTTGCATCGCCGGCATCGGCAGCGCGGCGAAACCAGTTGGAGCCCTCGATGGGATTCGCCGGGACGCCCTTGCCAGTGTCATGGAGGTTGCCAATTCGCATCATGGCATCGGTGGAGCCGAGGTCAACGGCCTTGTTGTAATAGGTCATGGCCTGGGCGTAGTCGGTCGGCAGATGGTCGCCGACCTCATATCGATTGCCTAAGACCACGGCGGCGGAGGCGTCGCCCGCGTCGACCGCTTTTTGGAGCCAGGCGATTCCTTCGGCGGAATTGGCCGCGACGCCCAAACCTGAGAAATACATGAAGGAGACATCCTTCATGGAGCCGGTGGCGCCAAGCTGGGCTGCCTGCAAATGCCAGTTGAAGGCTGTCGTCAAATCCTTGGCGACGCCCGCTCCGTTTATGTAGGCGAGGCCGAGATTGTGCATTGCAGAGGTGCTGCCACGGGCGGCGGCCAGTCGATACCAGCGGATGGCTTCGACCAGATCTTTTTTGACGCCTCTGCCTGCGCTGTAGAGATTGCCGACGCTGTTCATCGCGTCGGGCTCGCCGGCTTTCGCGGCTCGAAGATAAAGAGCGAAAGCTCGGCCGATGTCCGAATAGATTCCACGGCCATCGCGGTGCATCTTGGCCAGGTCGGAAGTTGCCTTGGGGTTGCCTCGTGCGGCGGCTTTGCGATACCAGTGGACCGCTTCGAGGTCATTGCGGGGGATGCCGAACGCGAAGTCGAGGGCTTCACCGGTCATCAGCATGCCGTCGGAGTGGCCCGCTTGGGCGGCTTTGAGATACCAGGAGTAGGCGGTGGCAAGATCTTTGGTGACGCCGCGGCCGTTGTCGTAAGAGTTGCCAAGCTCAAACATCGCCTCCGGCCGCCCGGCGTCGGCGGCTTTTTTGAGCCAATCATTGGCGGCGATCAGGTCGATGGCGGCGCCGGTTCCCCGAATATATGCCAGGCCGACGTTGTACATGGCTGTCGGATGCCCGCCCTGGGCAGCGCGGAGGAAGTAATCGAATATTTTGGTCAGCTCAGCGCCGGCCGCGTTGTAGATCAGGCCAAGATGAAAGAGCGTGTCGGCGCTGGGATTGACCTCGGCTTCGTAGACCGCCAGAGTTTTCCAGCCATCCTCGGGGCCGATGTAGTTGTCGTGCTCATCGTCGCCGTCGCGATCATCGAGGGGATCGTTGTCGAGCGTGTCATCGTTGCCGACATCGCCGTTGAGCAGATCGCTGCCCGGCCCGCCGTCCAGATCATCATCGCCGATGTCGCCGAAGCAGACGTCGTTGCCGTTGTCCCCAAAGACGAAGTCGTTGCCCGCTTCGCCGGCCACGCCATCGTCGCCGTTGCCGCCGTGGAGCGTGTCATCGCCAGCGCCGCCGAAGACGGTGTCGATGCCGCCGCCGGCATCGATGAGGTCAGCGCCATCGCCGCCATCAAGCAGATCCGCGCCGCCGCCGCCGAGGAGCATGTCATCGCCAGCGCCGCCGACGATCAGGCCGGGCATTTTTCCGGCCAGACTGATCCAGTCATCGCCAGCGCCGCCATCGACGCGGATGTAATGAATGCTGGCGGCGTTGAAGGTCTGAGAGGTCTTGTTGATCAGGACAAAAACTTTGGTGCGGGTGGAGGAGACGGAGATGTCATCGGCCTCGCCGGTGCCGGTGACGCGGAGCACGCCGCGACGGATCGTGGCGGCCATGAGCAGGCGCGCCTCCAGCTGCTCGCAGAGCGGCCGCGCGGCACTGTCGAGACGATCCGCGCGATCTGAGACCTCTCCCCGCTGAAACAACATCGATACCTCTAATATAGGTGACTCTGCCCGGCGGGCGGCATTATAACGAATGTCTACGTTTCGCAAGCATATAAAGGATTTAGGTTGTCAGCAGCATCTGACGGGGGAAGTGGCTGTGACGAGTGGAGTGAATGGGCCGGGGATTCTGGAGGACCCGACTCGGCCGGGGGCGGATGCGGTTTCTGAGAAACTGATTAATTCCGGGAGGCTGGTTTATGGGGTGGATGATGGCCGAAAACGGGCTGGTTTTCAGGACTTTTTTGGTGCCTTTTGCAACATCTTCGCGCGGGTGGTGTATATTCTGCGGAATGGGGCAAGGCTTGGAAGGGCGGCTTGGAAAGGCCGCAGGGGACAATGGGGCGGAGAAAATGGCGCCGCCGAAAGGCAGCGCGAGCGGAGTCCGGTTTCGGCCGGGTTTTCGCTCGAGTTGGTGGTGGACAATCCAACGAAGATGCCGCCGGGCGATTTGCTCGGCGGCATTGTATTTACAGCCTGATTCTTAACCCGCTCATCCCCCATATTGAGTAAGCTACCTCACTTTGCCGCGTCGAGGGCTTCCTTGAAATCCTTCTCCTGCCGCAGGCCGACGAATTTCTGGGCCACCTGGCCGTTTTTGAAGAGGATCACGGTGGGGATGGCGTTGATGCCGTATTTGATGGAGACATCGCGATTGGAGTCGGTATCGACCTTGCCAACCTTCACCTTGCCGTTGTAGTCCTTGGCGATTTTCTCGATGGTGGGGGCCAGCATGCGGCAGGGCATGCACCATTCGGCCCAGAAATCGACCAGGACGGGGGTATCGGATTTGAGGACTTCGGTTTCAAAGTTTTGATCATTGAATTCTTTAACATTCTCTGCTGCCATGGGATACGCTCCTTTGAGCTAGTTCTTGTTGCCGGTTGATCTTAGGCGGGGGGGCAGAAG
>JBGPEF010000426.1:0-5242 GCA_041482675.1 Tepidisphaeraceae bacterium
AAAGCGATCGTGGGCGGTGGACGAGGGACAGATGCCCGTCGCGTCCAAGGCATTCCACTGACAACCGGTTCGCAACACGAAAAAGATCGCATTCATGCAGACCCGATCCGGCTTGCGTGGCCGACCGCCACCGAAGCGATGGGTGTTCGCATGCTTGGGGAGATGGGGCTCGATCAGGGCCCACAGGTCATCTGACACCACGAAACGCCGTGCCGATTCCGAGAGTTCCACCATTGAGCCTCCATGCTCGGGCACCAGTGCCCGTGGTCATATCGGCTCAAATGGGGTTATTCGGATAGGCTCTAAGTTCTCAGCCGTATACAAACAACAACTTGAAAATTGCATGACCTGCCACCGAGCTGTAGGCAAGGAGTACCTTCGCCTGCACACACCGGATCGGCCTGATGCTGGCCTTGTTGAGTTTAAACCAGAGAAAATCGCGGCTCCCTAGGTGAATTCCTGATCCTCATGAGGAAGTAAACCATGAGCAATTAGGTGTGGATCTGATTTGTCGCCTCTCCGAGCCGGCTTAAGCTTGATTGAACGTGGAGCATATTTCTTCAGGACGGTCCCAGCTCGAGCAGCGGGCTGGCAATATGAGGCGATGCCATGACGAAACTTCAGCGACAAAGGGCGTTCATCCGGTGGTTCGATGAGATTGGAATCGAGGATGTTCCACTGGTGGGCGGGAAGAATGCATCACTGGGAGAGATGTACCGCAATCTCGCGGCCAAAGGGGTCAGGGTGCCCAACGGTTTTGCGATCACGGCCGATGCCTATCGATATTTTCTCAAAGAATCACAACTCGATGTCGAGATTGAGAAGGCGCTGCGAGAACTAAATCCGAAGGATGTGGAAAGTCTCCGCCATTGTGGAAGCCGGATCCGGGAGAAGATCCTCGCAGGGCACATCCCGCTTGAGCTGGAGTCGGCAATCCTGGACGCCTATGCGCATCTGAACCTGGGCGGGCCGCAGGTGGATGTGGCGGTGCGGAGCAGCGCAACCGCCGAGGATCTGCCCGATGCCAGCTTTGCCGGCCAACAGGAAACTTATTTGAACGTGCAGGGCGCGGTGCCGCTGCTCCACGCCTGTAAGCGATCTTTCGCATCCCTCTTTACCGACAGGTCCATCTCGTATCGAGTAGACAAGGGTTTTGATAACCGCAAGGTTGCCCTCTCGATCGGTGTCCAGCGTATGGTGCGCTCCGATCTGGCGGCCTCGGGCGTCATGTTCACACTGGATACGGATACTGGATTCCGCGATGTGGTATTGATCAACGCGGCCTATGGACTGGGCGAGAATGTCGTGCAGGGCACCGTCAATCCCGATGAATTTTGTGTCTTCAAGCCAACACTGAAGCAGGGCTTTCGGCCGGTCCTTCAGAGGAAACTGGGGAGCAAGGAGTTTAAGCTGATTTATGACGTCGGCGGCGGAAAGATGGTGAGAAATGTGCCCGTTCCGGCTGAGGAACGAGCCAGGTTCGCAATCACCGACGAGGAAATCCTGCAACTGGCGCGCTGGGCATGCGTGATCGAAGAGCATTACAGCGCTGCAAGGGGTAGTCCCACACCGATGGATATCGAATGGGCCAAGGATGGGAAAACGGGGGAGCTGTTCATCGTTCAGGCCCGGCCGGAGACGGTTCAGTCCAGAAAGGAGTTGGGGATCGCGAAGATCTATCACCTCAAGGAGCGCAGCCGAGTGTTGGTGAGCGGGCGAAGCGTGGGCGATGCCATCGCCTGCGGCAGGGTGCGGGTGTTGGAAAGCGCCAAATACCTGGATCAGGTTAAGGAAGGCGATGTGCTGGTCACGGACAAGACGGATCCCGACTGGGAGCCGATCATGAAGAAGGCGGCGGCGATCATCACCAACCGCGGCGGACGGACCTGTCACGCGGCCATCGTGAGCCGCGAGTTGGGCATTCCCGCCATCGTCGGAACCGAGCGCGGCACCGAAGTGCTCAAAAATGCGCAGCTGGTGACGGTCGATTGTGCGGATGGGGAGGTGGGCTCTGTTTATGAAGGCCAGCTTCCGTTTGAGGTCAAGCGGGTGAAGCTATCGGAAATTGAACGGCCGCGAACGAAAATCATGATGAACGTGGCCAATCCGGAGGAGGCGATGGCGCTTTCGTTCACCCCCAACGACGGCGTGGGACTGGCGCGCGAGGAGTTCATCATCACGAATTACATCAAGGCCCACCCGCTGGCACTGCTCGATTTTGACAAGCTCAACGACATGCAGGCACGCCTCGCCATTGAGAAACTGACCAACGGTTATACGGACAAGGCCCAATTCTTCGTGGACAAGCTGGCCGAAGGCATCGCCATGATCGCGGCCGCTTTTTACCCGAAGGATGTCATCCTGCGACTGAGCGATTTCAAGACCAACGAGTATGCCAATCTGATTGGCGGAAGGCAGTTTGAGCCGCAGGAGGAGAACCCGATGATCGGATTCCGCGGCGCTTCTCGCTACTACAACCAGCGCTATCAGGCTGGTTTCGCGTTGGAATGCAAAGCTGTGAAAAAAGTGCGGGATGAGATGGGACTGAAGAACCTCAAGTTGATGATTCCTTTCTGCCGCACCGTCGAGGAAGGCCGGCGCGTACAGGAAGAGATGGCCAAGCACGGCCTAAAGCGCGGCCAGGACGGTCTTGAGCTGTACGTGATGTGCGAGATCCCCAGCAATGTGATCCTTGCCGATGAGTTCGCGGAAATCTTCGATGGCTTTTCGATTGGCTCCAATGACCTGACGCAATTAATTTTGGGCGTGGACCGGGATTCCGAGATCGTCGCCCACGTCTTTGATGAGCGAAACCCGGCGGTCAAGAAGATGATCGCGCAGGTCATTCGCGTAGCACGTCAGAAAGGCCGAAAGATCGGCATCTGCGGCCAGGCGCCCAGTGACTATCCCGATTTCGCACAATTTCTCGTTCAGGAAGGAATCGACAGCATTTCACTCAACCCTGACACAGTCCTCAAAGCGACCAGAGCGATCTTGGAAAAGGAGCAGGCTCTGGCGGCCCTGACGGTGCCGTTGTCTGTGCCAGTCATCCGATCTGTTGCTGCGGAGCAGTCCGATGAGACTATCGCAACTCCAACCTGAGCCACACGTCGAATCGTTCTATCATTTAAAGGACGTGGATGTGACGCACGCCCACTGTAGCGGGATGGCATGCTTCGCAGCGCGGCACCTGCAACCGGATCGTTGGCGCCAGGCGATGGAGCAGTCGCCTCGGGTTTATTGTCTGGGGAAATGCTATGCGGCCCCGGCCTCGGGAGAGGACCAGCAGCAGCCGACGATTGAGGTGCACTCGAAGAAGGCCGTGGTGCTGGAGCGAATTGCTCAGGGCGGAGCCCGAACTCTTGACGAATACAAACGCCAGGGCGGCATGATCGCGCTTCAGAGGGCACTTGCGGCAAATGCGCAGAACGTGATCGCACAGATAGAGATGTCAAGGTTGCGCGGCCGAGGCGGAGCGGGGTTTCCAACCGGTGCAAAGTGGCGCGCTGTCGCCGGTCAGAAAAGTGCTGAAAAATTCGTTGTGGCAAACCTCGATGAAGGAGATTCGGGCGCATACATCGATCGCTTCATCGCCGAGGATGATCCGTTTTGCCTGTTGGAAGGGATGGCTATCGCCGCGCATGCGGTCGGCGCGAAACAAGCCTTCATTTATGTGCGCTGCGAATATCCGGGCGCGATTCGAAGCCTTCAGGATGCGATCAATGCCGCTCACCGTGATGCATCGCTGGGTATCGACGTGCAGCTGGCCATCGGTCGTGGAAGCTATGTCTGTGGCGAGGAAACCGCGCTGCTGAATTCGATCGAGGGAGTGCGTCCGGTCGCGCGCGTGCGACCGCCATACGTGGCCGAACGCGGCCTGTATGGAGCTCCGACGCTTGTGAATAATGTCGAGACGCTCGCCAGCGTGCCATGGATCATCCGCAATGGCGCTGAAGAGTATGCTGCGCTGGGCTTTTCCAACAGCCGCGGCACCAAGGTTATCTCACTCAATTCGCTATTCCGCCGGCCCGGACTGTACGAGATCGAGTTTGGAATACCCCTTCGGAAAATTGTTGAACGGATCGGCGGAGGACTGCGATCTGGCACATTGAGGGGTGTCATGATCGGTGGCCCTCTCGCCGGAGTGGTGCCGCCAAGCCTCCTGGATACACGCTTTGGATTTGAAGAGCTTCACGCGATTGGCGCCAGCGTGGGCCACGGTGGGATCATCGCATTTGACGAGCATACATCCATTGCCGATCTGGTTCGACATGTATTTCAGTTTGGAGCTGAAGAGTCGTGCGGCAAGTGCACGCCCTGCCGGCTGGGTAGCCGGCGGATTGAGGAGATATTTAGTTCGGGCGGGGAAGAAGATGAATGGCTGGATATCGTTAATGCGCTGAAGCAAACAAGTCTGTGCGGCTTTGGAACCGGCCTGGCTGAGTTTGCCCAAAGCATCATTCGCTATTACCCAAGCGAGCTGCGGTCATGCTTCAAGTAACCATCAACGGCCAGAAGCACGAGTGTCGGGAGGACCAGACGATTCTGACGGTGCTCCGAAATAACTCCATTGCTGTGCCCACGCTCTGCCATGACCCGCGCCTGACACCGATCGGTGGCTGCCGTCTGTGTGTTGTCGATGTTAAGGGCTGCCCGCGGCCGCTCGCCGCATGTACGACTCAGATTGCCGATGGAATGGAAATTCAAACGCACACTCCAGAGCTGGAGACGTTGCGGCAAACCCTGCTTCGCCTGCTCGCGCGGGAATACCCGAAGGAGGCGATCGAGGAAGGCCGGGACAATGAATTCCATCGGCTCATCGCCGCATATGAACTCCAGGATCAGGTGGGTGCCTGCCGGCGTGCGGAATTGGTCGACGACTCCCATCCCACCATCCATGTGGACATGTCGCAGTGTATACACTGCTTCCGGTGTGTAAGGATCTGTGAGGAAGTGGCCGGGCAGTTTGTATGGAAGGCCTGGAACCGCGGCGACCGCACCGAGATCAGGCCGGATGGAAAGAATCTGCTCCAAAGCCCGTGCGTGAGCTGCGGCGCCTGCGTGGATACCTGTCCCACGGGCGCCCTGAGTGATCGCAACGCCATGTCGCATGCGCCGCCCGTGCGAGAAGTGCGCACTGTGTGCCCATACTGTGGAACCGGTTGTGAGATGCACGTGGGCTCACGAAATGGAAAGATTGTGTCGGTCCGGCCTGCGATGGATGCGCTGGTCAACAAGGGGC
>JBGPEF010000427.1:0-5222 GCA_041482675.1 Tepidisphaeraceae bacterium
CACTGTCCGTCGCAGGAGGAGAGCCTGCGCGGGCTGTCGCAGAAAAGCTCGGAGCCGTGGGAGGGGCCGAAAGATTGGTCGAGCTATGTTTTCAATGAGGCGGTGATCGGGCTGCGGGAGAAGCGGCCGCTGAATGAATCGACTCTCGGGCTGGCGACAAAGGTGAAGAGGCCGACGACGGTGATGTTCGCGATGGATGGCCGGCCGCGCAATCAGGAAATGGACAACTGGCTGATGGTGTTCGACAAGGGACCGGAAGACACACTTTGGGATTTTCAGCAACTGGTGACCGTTCCCAACACTGGTTATGGCCACCAGCTACTCGATTTCACGCGGCACCGCTATCGCGCGGGGGTGGTGTTCATGGATGGTCATGTGGAGCGGATCAACATGACGCGCGACGGTCTGGATGCGGTGGGGATATCGAAAGGTGTGCGGGAATAAGCCCTGATTCAGGTGCGGGCAGGGAGCGATCGCATGTCGATCCAAAACGTCAAACGCTGGCAGTGGATTTTGATCAGCCTGATCATCGGGGCGGGCTTTGGATACATCCAGCACCTGCCGACGGCCGATTGGCGCAGCGCATTTGGGGACACGATTAGCCAACAGCAGTTTGAGGAGGGGCTGGTGCGGGAGCAGAGTGGGCTCAAGTGGTTTCGAAACGTCGTTGTGTATCCGGAATTTATTGAGGATGGGAACAAGCAAGTAAGGCTGCTGATCGTCAGTGGCGAGTATTTTGACGGGCGGCTTTTGGATCAGAACGGGAGCCGCGTGGCGGTGTGGAATCCGCGCTGCTTCATCGCCGAAGGGGCGTATGTGCCGATCACTCCCAATGCGCGCTCGAAAGATTCGGGGATGGTGATCGATTATCTGAGGAGCGTGAAGGGCGTAAGCTTTGCCTACGCGTGGTGGCGCGATCCGGCCTGGGCGATTGGGCTGTGGACTGCTGGAAGCTTCGTCGCCATCGGATTGATCTGGCCGACGCTGATCAATTTGATCGCATTTGGAAGCCTGAGGCGGCCCAAGGAAGAAAAGGGGATCGATTTGAGCAAAGTCTCTTCGGGAAGTTCCAAGGTTGGAACGGCCAAGGAGGTTGATCTGGAAGCGGCGGCGAAGATGGCGGAGGAGCTGGAGGCGAAAATCAAAGCCGATGGGGTGGTTCCGTCGCCACAGAAGAAGGTTGAGGAGCCTGCGGCGGCGCCGGTGCTGACGGCCGGCGCTTTGGAATTAACGATGAGTGAACAGGAGCGGCGGGCGAAGGAATTTGGGAAGGAGCGGGACGATTTCTATCCGACGGAGCGCCACGCGCATCCCAAGAGCGATCCGAAGAAAGAGGGCGGAAACCCGTAAGGGTGCAGTTGGCGGTTGGTTGGGGTATGGTCTTGGGCAATGGCGGGGCGAGACCGGGCGATCGGAATCCGCAACCGCCTTTCAAATCCACTTCGAAGGAGGAGTTGTGCTAAAGACTAATTTGGCGGCGCTGATGATCTGCGTTGGAGTCTCCAGCGCGCTGGCCGCACCGATCCAGTGGCCGGCGAGCCTGGGAGGAAACAATCATTACTACGAGTTTGTGCTGATGCCGGAACTCCGGTGGACCGATGCGAAGGTGGCCGCGGAAGCGCGGACGTTCAATGGTTTCCACGGATATCTGGCGACGGACACTTCCGCCGGGGAAACCAATTTCCTGGCCTCGCATTGGCCGGAGAGAGGGGGCGGTGATCAGAACGGGTGGCTGGGCGGCTGGCAGGATCTGCTTGCGCCGAATTATTCAGAACCGGCCGGCGGATGGAAATGGGTCACGGGTGAGCCATGGGCCTATACGAACTGGTACATCGGCCAGCCCGACAATTCCGGCGGCCGGGAGGAGTACATTCGCTCCAACGCCGATTGGCATTGGGATGATTTTCCGGACAATCCGATCAATCCGAGCGTGCAGTATATCTCGGGGTATTTTGTGGAATACACAGTACCGGAGCCGGGTTTATTGGCGCTGGGAACTTTTGGGATCGCAGGGCTGATGATGCGCTGGAGAGACAAGCATGGCGTCACCATCGACACCCGTTGATTAGAGAATCAGCCGCGCCAGTCCGGCCGCGAGGAGTCCGCCGGCGATGGGGCCGAGGACGGGGACCCAGGCGTATTGCCAGTCGCTGCTGCCTTTGCCGGGGATGGGGAGGAAGGCGTGGGCGATGCGGGGGCCGAGGTCGCGGGCGGGGTTGATGGCGTAGCCGGTGGTGCCGCCGAGGGAGAGGCCGATGGCGAAGACGAGGAGGCCGACGGGGAGAGCACCCAGTGCGCCGAGACCCATGCTGGGGTCGACTTTGCAGAAGATGGGAAAGACGAGCATGAAGGTGCCGATGAGCTCGCAGATGAAGGAGGCGGGGAGGCTGCGGATGTTTGGAGCCGTCGCGAAGGTTCCCAGCTTGGCGTTGGCGTCGTCGGTGATCTTGTAGTGCTCGCGATAAAACACGTACACGATAGTTCCGCCGACGATTCCGCCGAGCATCTGGGCCACGATATACATTGGGACGTCTCGCCAACCGTGAAATTGCTCGTTGAACTTTTTCGCGGTTGCCAGAGCGAGCGTGACTGCGGGGTTTAGGTGCGCTCCACTGAATTTGTCCACGCACAAGATCGCCACGAAGACTGCCAAGCCCCAGCCGGCGGTGATGACGATCCATCCACCGTTGTTGCCCTTGGTGCGGTTGAGCAGGACGTTGGCGACGACGCCGTTGCCGAGAATGACGAGGATCGCGGTGCCGATGAATTCGGCGAGGAACGCGTTCATGTGGAGTCTCCTTCCCTGTGTGGCCCTGATGCCGGCGAGTCAATCGCGGTGGGGCAAGCCCCCACCCTACGGACGTAATGATGATCGCTCTTCCCAATCGCAGGCCCGCTGGAGCGCCTCGTTCCAGCGGGAGCGGCGGTGGTCGCGATCGGTTACAGACATGTGCGGCTCGAAGCGCCGCTCGATTTCCCAGTTGGTTTTCACGTCGTCGGTGCTCTTCCAATAGCCGACGGCGAGGCCGGCGAGATAGGCAGCGCCCAGGGCGGTGGTTTCGGTGACCTTGGGCCGAACGACGGGCGCGCCGAGGATGTCGGCCTGGAACTGCATGAGCAGGTTGTTGGCGGCCGCGCCGCCGTCGACGCGAAGCTCTTCAATTTTGATGCCGCTGTCCTTCTGCATCAGCTCGAGGATGTCGGCGACCTGGAAGGCGATGCCTTCGAGGGCAGCGCGGGCGAAATGGGCGGCGGTGGTGCCGCGGGTGAGGCCGCTGATGGTGCCGCGGGCGTATTGGTCCCAGTGGGGCGCGCCCAGGCCGGCGAAGGCGGGGACGAGATAGACGCCGCCGCAATCGGGAACGGATGCGGCGAGTTTTTCGACGTCTGCCGAGGATTTGATGATGCCCAGTCCGTCGCGGAGCCACTGCACGACAGCGCCGCCGATGAAGACGCTGCCTTCGAGGGCGTATTGGGTTTTGGCGGCTCCTGTTTTCCACGCGACGGTGGTGAGCAGCTTGTGTTTGGAGGGGACGGCTTCCTGGCCGACGTTCATGAGCATGAAGCAGCCGGTGCCGTAGGTATTTTTGGCCAGGCCGCGGGAAAAGCAAGTTTGGCCGAAGAGGGCGGCCTGCTGGTCACCGGCGATGCCGGCGATGGGGATATTTTTGCCGAGAAGTGCGGCGTCGGCGTCGCCGTAGATTTCGCTGGAGGGGCGGACCTGGGGGAGGAGTTCGCGGGGGATTTTGAGGATCGACAGGAGCTGCTCATCCCAATCGCCGGTGTGGATGTTGAAGAGCATGGTGCGCGAGGCGTTGGAGGGGTCGGTGACGTGGAGGCGGCCGCCGGTGAGTTTCCAGAGGAGCCAGGAGTCGACGGTGCCGAAGGCGAGCTCGCGCTTTTGGGCGCGGTCGCGCGCGCCGGGGATGTTGTCGAGGATCCAGCGGACTTTGCTGCCGGAGAAATAGGCGTCGATGACGAGGCCGGTTTTCTGCTGGACGAGTTGTTCGTGGCCCTGGGCTTTGAGCTGGTCGCAAAATTCGGAGGTGCGGCGGTCCTGCCAGACGATGGCATTGTAGATGGGCTGGCCGGTTTTGCGGTCCCAGACGATGGTGGTTTCGCGCTGGTTGGTGATGCCGATGGCGGCGATGTCGGTGGCCGACATTCCGGCGGCTTTTACGGCGTCGATGGCCACGGCGCGCTGGCTTTCCCAGATTTCCTGTGGGTCGTGTTCGACCCAACCGGATTTTGGGAAAATCTGGCGGAACTCTTTTTGGGCGACTTTGATAATGTGGCCGCCATGATCGAAGACGATGGCGCGCGAACTGGTGGTTCCCTGGTCGAGGGCGAGAATTGCTGGCATGGGATTCTCCTTCCGCGAGGGGGATGTTACACGAGGAGGGGAGATTGTGGAATTTTGGCCGAACCGCCAAAAGAGATTGTTCCCCGCCCGCTTCAAATCCGTTCTGACGTGACTAAGATGTAGTCACAGCACGGGGCGTAGCTCAGCTTGGCCAGAGCGCGTGGTTTGGGTCCACGAAGTCGCAGGTTCAAATCCTGTCGCCCCGACTTTTTTCAGAAAGAAGCCCTTCGGCGAGAACGTCGAAGGGCTTTCTCATTGTGGGGACGAGAGTTGCGTCTTCGAGACGGCAGTTCAAAAACACGATTTCGAGGATTCGACGCTTTGCAGCATAGTCGGCGGTAAGCCATTGGCTACAAAGCGTTTGCGAAAGTTCAAAAACTTTCGCCGCCAACTCCGCCGTTTCATCGTGCGAGCGGTCCAGCACGTCGAGTTGCAGCTTGATCGAGGGCGAGACGGTCCCGCATCTCTGTGTGCTTGCGGGCGAACGTCTCCTGGTCGATGTCATCGGCCAGCCGCATATTGAGCAGCCGGTCCTGGTGCGTTCGGGCCAGCATGATCGAACCCTCAATGATCGCCACGGTGTATCGTGCCAATTCCCAGGTGCCGACCCGCCGTTTCGGGCATCCGCTGAGCCAGTTCCTGGAGATCAACGACCATCGTTTCACTTCCTGCGCTTCCGGGACGACACATCAAATCAGTCGCCCAGGTCCAACGGCTTACCCAGCATTTTCTTCCACTGCTTCTTCTGGGCGTCACTCAGGAGTGCCTCGATTCGGTCCACTTGTTCCTTGCGGATCTTCATGATCTTTGGCCCGATCTCCTGCGGGTTGCCGCCGGATTGGGCCTCCTTCATCAGCGG
>JBGPEF010000428.1:0-5200 GCA_041482675.1 Tepidisphaeraceae bacterium
ACGGGAATCACGCAAATACGGCTGGAATTTACTGTGGCCGTTGTGTTCACCTTCGCCTTCGCCGAAGGGATGGGCATGACCATTAACCGACCCGTTGGTATCCGGGATGCCTTCCGGATGTTTCACAACGATGGGCGGCAAGTCGGAGTACTTGGGAATGCGCCACGGTTCCGAACCGTTGGCCAAATAACCGTCGGAGAGGAAGAACACCGGCGTCATGAACTCCACTGCGATCCGGACGGCTTCCTGCACCATTGTGAAGCAATCGCCGGGGGTGGCCGCGGCGACGATCGGGATCGGGCTGTCGCTGTTGCGGCCGAACATGCACAGCAGCAAGTCGGCTTGTTCCGTCTTGGTCGGCAAACCGGTGCTCGGCCCGCCGCGTTGCACGTCGATGATCACCACCGGCAGCTCGGTCATCACGGCCAGCCCAATCGCCTCTGATTTCAACGCCAATCCCGGCCCCGATGTCCCCGTCGCCGCAAGGCTGCCGCCAAATGCCGCGCCCAGTGCCGCCCCCATGGCGCAAATCTCATCTTCAGCCTGCAAAGTCCCAACCCGGAAGTTCTTCAGGTCCGCCAGCCCATGCAGAATGTCACTGGCCGGCGTAATCGGATAGCTGGCATAGAAGAGATCCTTCCCCGCCAGTTTCGCCGCGGCCACCATGCCGATTACAACAGCTTCATTCCCGGTGATCTTCCGGTAAGTCCCCGGCGGCAGCTTTGCTTTGTCAACGTAGTACTGTTCGGCAAACAGCTCGGTCGTCTCGCCATAGTTGTATCCGGCCTTGAGCGTCAGCGAGTTGGCCAGCGCCACCGCCGGATTCTTCTTGCCGAACTTCTTCTCAAGATAATCCAGCGTCGGCTCCAGCGGCCGGCCATAAAGCCAATAGACCAGTCCCAGGGCAAAGAAGTTCTTGCACAGATCCGCCTGCTTGGCCCCCAGACCGGTCTCCCTGACCGCCTCGCCATTGAGCTTGTCAATTTGCACCTTGACCAGCCGATATCCAGCAAGCGTCCCATCATCCAGCGGATTCACCTCGTATCCGGCCTTCTTCAGGTCCCCCGCAGCGAAGGCATCGGAGTTAACAATGACCATCCCGCCCTTCTTGACGCCGCGCAGGTTGGTCCGCAGCGCGGCCGGGTTCATGGCAACCAACGCATCGCACTCATCGCCGGGGGTGAAGATGTCACTACTCGAGAACTGGATCTGATAGCCGCTGACGCCGGCCAGGGTTCCGGCCGGGGCGCGGATCTCGGCTGGGAAGTCGGGGAGGGTGCTGATGTCGTTGCCGATCATCGCGGAGGTATCGGTGAACTGCATGCCGGCCAACTGCATCCCGTCGCCGGAGTCGCCAGCGAAGCGGACTGTGACCGCAGGCAGCTTGTGGATTGGTTTGCGAGTCGCCGCTTTCGCCGAGATGCCACTTGGGGTGCTGGGTGTCAACGTGCTCATAAGGTGCGACCTGTCATCCGCCGATTGTGGCGGAACATCCTGCGGCCGCCGGCTCTGGAGGCCGTCAGACAATCATTATAGGAGACTTCTATCCGCCCACATCCGCGTGCCGGGCCGAATGCGCCCAAGTGCGGTGCTGAAGCATAGTTAACTTCGCTGGCGGGAGGGATCGAGCCGGCCGCGCCACCGCTCGAGCGATGCGACGTCTTCTGGGAAATGCGTTCCCCTTCCGCCGCGGGGATTCTCGTCGTTCTGCTGCGATTCACGATACCCGCCAACGGGGCGGCAAGCAAACAGAAACCCCGAGGTATGCGGGCAACTTTCAACAGGCTCCTTAGACCAATAATACGTCTATGGACGGCGAAAGTTGCGGGGGCGGGCCAGCTCAGGCACGCGCGTTGGCTGTGGCGGGGGAAGGAGTTGCAATCGGAAGGGCATCGGGGGGATCGCAGAGACCCATGGCATCGAGGACCACCCAGACCTGTCTGGGCATGTCATCATCCAGCCCCCCCGCCACCTCCATGGCCAAATCGAACTCCAGCTCGCCGCAATAGATCAGGCCGACCCGATATTCAGCATCCCCGCGTTTGCCATCCAGAACGAGCCCGGACTGGAAGGCGAGAATGGCCCGATCGAAGCTTTCAGCATCGACGAAGTTGAGGCCCAGTTGAAACCAGGCATCGCCGCAGGATGTATCTGAGAGGACGGCGCGTCGGAGCAGTTCGACCGCCTCATCCATCCGGTCCAGCAGGCGGAGCATCCCGGCCAGACGGACCCGCACATCGTTCCAGCGGGGATGGAGAGCCAGGGTGCGCTGGTCCTCATTGATCTGCTCCGCGATCCATGATGCGGGGACTTGAAGCAGATTGGGGCCGCCATCGGTTGAGAGCTTTGTGGCCAGCGGGCGGTTTTGCGCTTGAAGCTTGCGGAGTTGGCAGATCAGCAGGCCAGCGTTGCGGGAAAGCCGGGCGGCACTGCGGAGGATTTCGGCGGCCTGGGTTGTCTGGCCGGATCGATGGATCGCCAGAGCAAGGCCGACATAGAGCTCGATGTGTTGTTCATGAATGGCCAGAGCGCGGCGGAACTGGCGGGCGGATTCGTGGCGGCGGCCCATCCTCAGCTCGTGGCGGGCGAAGGAGATTCGGCATTCGATGTATTCGGGATGGAGCGAGAGGGCCTTCTCATAGTGGGTGCGTGCCTGCTGGTCGTGGCCGGCCTGGGAATAGAGCTCGGCCAGCTTGAGGCAGAGATCGGGGCATTCGGGGCGGGCGGTGAGGAGTTTGGTGAGGAGGCCGATGGCCTGGCCGCCGTTTTCAATCAGTTGCAGCGCCTCGGCCAACTCGAGGGTTGGCAAAGCGGCGTCGGGCTCGAGGCGGAGGGCCTTTTCGTATTCGGAAGCGGCTTCCTCGTGTCGGCCGGGAAGCAGCAAGACATGGCCGAGGCAGATCCGCCCGGCCAGGTCGTTGGGGCGATATTCCAGGGAGCGGGAAAGTCGCAGGGCAACGGCGGTGGTATGGCCGCTGGCCAGGTGGAGGGCGATCAGGCGGTTGCTGGCGAAGCGATTGGTGGGCCGCTGGAGCAGGGCATCTTCGTAGCGGTGCATGGCGAGGCGAAGGTTGCCAGCGCGCTCCCAGGAGAGGCCGGAAGCGCAGAGGAGGGTGTCGGTATCGACGGGCCCGGTGACGGGGTTGAGGGCGAGCACGGCATCGAGCTGAGCGGCGGCGAGAGTGTGCTGGGCGAGGCCTTCATAGGCGATGGCCAGGGCGAGGCGGGCGGGGATGTGGGAAGGATAGATGGCGACGGCGGAGGAGAGGCATTGCGTGGCCGCCCCCCAATGCTCGGCGGCGATGTGGGACATTCCGAGCCGATGGAGAGATGGCACATCAGCGCGGCCGACGCTGACGCGGCGGGTGAGAACATCCTCTTGCTTTGCGGCGAGCTTGCGTGGTTCGAGGGCGAAGAGTTGCCGGAGCGTGCAGGGAAGTTCGCGAGCCAGCATCCGCCGATAGACACTCATGCGAAGGGAGTATCGGCAAAGCGGGCGGTGGAATATCAGTGCGGTCCGGTAACAGGTGGAAAGGACGAATGACAAATATGTGCGTCGATGAGTACATCGGCGCACGGCGGACAAGAATGTCCGCCCCACCGGAGGATGGTGCGGCGAGCCGCACCCTACGGGAATGGCGGGCGAGCGGGCAAATGTCGGGCGGGAGTGCCCGACCCACCGTCGTCCTTCGAAGTTCTGTGCGATCACATTTCCCCCCTTTCGTGAATTAGTGGCCCTTGATGGGTTCCCCGAGTATTTGCTTAATTTCCGAAAGTTTTTCCTCAAGAACTCGCTGGTCTTTGGTCTCCATGTTGAGGCGGAGGAGGGGTTCGGTGTTGCTTTTGCGGACGTTGAACCACCAGTCGCCGCAATCGACGGTGATTCCGTCGAGGTAATCGATCTGGGCCTTGCGGTAGACGTCGGCGATCTCGCGGATCTTGCCGTCCTTGTCCTCGATCTGGAAATTGAGCTCGCCGCTCTGGGCGTAGCGGCGGAGGGGGGACATCAGCTCGCTCATGGGGCCGGACTGGGCGGAGAGGACGGAGAGGATGCGGGCGAAGGCGATGGCGCCGGAGTCGGCGAAGAAGTTGTCGCGGAAGTAGAAGTGGCCGGAAAGCTCGCCGCCGAAAACGCCGTGGGTTTCGGCGAGGGTTTTTTTGATGAAGGCGTGGCCGACGCGCTCGCGGCGGGGGATTCCGCCGGCGGCGCGGACTTCATCGGCGACGACGTGGCTGGAGCGGAGGTCATAGACGACGGTTGCGCCCTTGTTTTGAGGCTGGACGAGGAAATCGCGGGCGAGGAGGGCGGTGATGAGATCGCAGCCGATGGGAGCGCCCCATTCGGTGAGGAAGATGCAGCGGTCGGCATCGCCATCGAAGGCGACGCCGAGGTCGGGCTTGGTCTGGGCGATTTTTTCCTGGAGGATGGCGAGGTTTTCGGTGACGAGGGGGTTGGGGTCGTGGGTGAAGCTGCCGGTGATCTCGAAGAGGACGGGGATGATCTCGAGGTCGGGAACATCGCCGAAGATGGCGGGGACCATTTTGCCGGCCATGCCGTTGCTGGCATCGATGGCGACGCGGAGAGGGCGCTGGAGCTTGAGGAACTGGAGGACGTGCTTGCGGTAGGCGGGCCAGAGGTCGCGGGGCTGGTGCTCGCCCATGAGGCCGGTCTGGCCGACGCGGAGCATGCTGGCGATGCGTTTGATGTCATCGAGGCCGCTGGCCGCGCCGATGGGCCGGGCCTTGGGCCCGGAGATTTTAAAGCCGTTGTAGTTGATGGGATTGTGGGAGGCGGTGGTCATGACGCCGCCGACGCAAGCTTCGTGGTTGATGGCGAAGTAGACCATGGAGGTATCGCAGAGGCCGATGTCGATGACATTCATGCCGGTGGAGCGGATGCCATCGGCGAGGGCCTTGGCGAGATCGCGGGAGCTGGGGCGCATGTCGCGGCCGACGATCATGGAGCCTTCCTTGGCGACGCGTTGGTCGGGAGGGAGGCCCTGGCGGGAGCGTTTGAGATATTGGCCGGAGGCGTGGCCGACGCGCCAGGCCATTTCTTCGTTGAGTGGATTGGGGTAGGTGGCGCGGACGTCGTATGCTTTGAATATTTTTTCGATCATGGAGTGGGCCTCGTCTTTGCGAAGGGAAGTGTATCCGAGGGGAGAGGAATTTTCGATTTTCGATTTTCGATTTTCGATTG
>JBGPEF010000429.1:0-5188 GCA_041482675.1 Tepidisphaeraceae bacterium
ATGTGGTGTTGTTGAGATTGGAAGGTGAGGGGGCAGCCAGCAGGATCGATGAAGACCTGGTGCGGCGCGTGGCCGAGGCGTTGAGGGTGAATGAGCGCGAGCGGCCGGAGATGGGGGCAGAAATTGAGCTCACCGGGGGGATTCGAGTGAATGTTCCGACGGGAACTTTGCGCGGGAGCGAGCGCGATCCGCTGCGGATCGGGCGGCGGCTGACGATGAGCAATTCGCAGGAATGGGTGGGGGTGGATCTGGCGCCGTGCGTGGCGTTTGGGCGCGAGAACGATCAGAGCCTGCCGGCGATGCTGCTGCTGCGCGATCCGCAGTATCATCCGGGGCCGATTCAGAAGATTGATGAGCAGACGTGGATGTGCGCGCGGGATGAGCGAGGGCTGTTTGGGGGGATGGCGGTGCTGAAATGCGGCAGGGATGGGCGGGCGCTGCTGGCGGAATTTCGCTGGGACCGGTTTTCGCAGTCCGCGCAGACGATTCAGAATCGGGTCAGCGCGCTGCGGCAATCGATCTTGCAGGGCGTGCGGTTTGAGGATGAGGTGGATTTGACCGCGCTGTTGAATCGCGGGGCGGCGGCGCGGCGGGCTTTGCCGGCCGATGCGCACGTGCTGTTTGACTGGGAAAACCCCAATGAAACGTGGCGATGGTATGACGAGATCTCGGCGCACGAATCGCTGCTGCGGATATCGTATCGGGATGAGCGGGCGTGGATCAGCGCGGGCGGCTCGACAACGGCGGGGTTGCCGATGTTCTCGTTTGAGACCGAGTTTTACTCGTGGCGGCTGGCACGCGACTGGTCGACGTACGAGTTTGAATTGACGCGGGCCGGGCAGTCGGCATCGCTCTCGCACAGCGCGCGGATCAGCAAGGGAAAACTGGAGACGGAGATTGTGGAAGCGGGCGATGGGGTGATTCGCGGGACGACCGATGTTTCGGCGATTTATGTGCCCGGCGGATTGCTGCCGCTGGTTCTGGGGCGGCTGCCGTTTGAGCCGATGTTGCTGAGCACCGAGTCGATGCCGGCGACGGCGGGGGCATCGCCGGGATTGATATTGCTGCGGCTCGATCCGGCCTTTGACATGCCGCGAACATTGCCGGGGGCGGCCGAGGCGATGCGCTGTTGGAACATTCAGCTCAACGGCTGCGGCGAGACCAGCCGGTGGTATCTGGATGAGAAGGGAAGGGTGCAGGCGGTGGCGTTTGCGGGGAAGGTGGTGTTGCAGAGGAAAGAGTAGACGAATTAACCACAGATGAACACAGATGCACATAGATAAGAAGAATTGAGACAACCGTGTCAGAAGAAATTTGGCTTTATCTGAGTGAATTTGTGCCCCCGTTTATGGTTGATCAACAGATTAGACGACCTGGGATCGGATAAATTTGAGAAGGGTGAGAAGCAGGATTGCGCCGCCGCAGATGGCGAGGGCGAGGCCGATTTTCCACTGGTGGGAATGCGGGGGGATGTAGCCGGTGAGGACGAAGTGGAATTTTTCGCCGTCGACTTCGCGGGCGGGGCGATCGACGCGATCCATCTGCTTGTCCTTGCCGATGGTCTCCTCGTCCCAGATTTTCAGTTCTTTGACGGCCGCGAGCGGCACGGGGACGGGCAGTTTGAAGGTCAGGCCGCTGCCGACGCGCGTGTCTTTGAAGGTGCGGGTGCGGATTGAGCCCTGGTCGGTGAGCAATTCAAGATAATAATCGGGGGTGTCGAGGACTTCTTCGAACTTCTGGGGATCGATGCTGTTTTTGGCGGTGATGCGGATTTCGCTGACGGTGCCGGAATCCTGTGCGTCGGGAGACCAGAAAATGAGTGCCAGTCCGGCGGCGACGACACAGGCACAAACGAGGGCGAGGAGAATATAGGCGAAGAATGGGAACGGCGCCGCCGGCGGTGGGGCGGGTGAGGTGGGAGCGGCGGTTGTGGTGTTGTCGCTCATGATCGGGATTGGGGCGGGTCGAGATTAACACAAAAACCGGCGGCGATGGAGAGGAAGACGGCGAGGGCGAAGAGATATGTGCCTGGGAGGGCGCGGGCTTCGGCCAGGTCCTGGAATTTCACCACAACGATAATGATGGCGACGACGAGGATGTCGAGGAGCGAATAGCGGCCGGTGAATTGGGCGATTTTGTGGAGACGATGACGGGCGCGTTCGGAAAGATTGGTGAGGCGGCTGGTGGCGATCAGAAGCGCGATCAGCTTGGCGTAGGGGAAGATGACACTGAAGATCAAGAGGATGGCGGCGAGGAAGAGGTGATCGCGCTGGTAGAGCTCGCGGATGCCGCCGAGCAGGGAAAAGATTCGCTCCTGGCCGAGCTGGGACATGGAGATGAAGGGGAGGAGGATGCCGGCGGTGAGGACGGCGATGGCGAAGAAGGCGAGGACGGCGGCGTTGCGGTTTTTGTGAAGTTTTTGTAGGAGGGGAACGACGGATGCGCCGCAGTGGGGGCAGGAGGGGAGGAGAAGTTTGGTGCTGGGTGGTGCGAAAGTTTTTCCGCAGCGGCGGCAGACGTTTGTTGTGTGTTGTATGTTGTTTGTTGCGCCGGTTTGGTTGGGGAGGGTTTGAGGCATGGTCAGGCCTTGATGGCTCCGAAGGCGGCGAAGCAGTTGTTTTTGTGGAGGAGCTCGATTTTTTCAAAGCCGGCGAAGCGGAGGGTGTCGAATTGAAACATCAGGTCGCGGGGGGTGTCTTCCTGGTCGGTGTAGGCGAAGACGTGGTCGCGATAGGCTTCATCCTTCAGGCCGGTGAGATATTGGCCGTAGCGCTCCCACATGATCTGCTGGACTTGCGGGAGCTGGTGGCTGACGAAGTCAGAGACCCAGAGCGAGCCGCCGGGTTTGAGGGCGGCGTGGAATTTGCGGAAGACGGCGCGCCATTCTTCTTCGCCGCGCAGATGATGCAATACGGCGGCGGCGAGGATGATGTCGAAGGTGTGGAGGGGCAGATCGAGGTCGCGGATGTCGCCTTGCATCGGCTTGATCGTGCCGGTGGTGCTGGGGGTGATGCGCTGGATGGCGCGGTCGAGCATGGGTTTGCTGAGGTCGATGAGGGTGATGTTGAGATTGGTTCTGGCCAGTTTCTGGAGGAGTTTGAGGGTGTAGTTGCCTGCGCCGCAGCCGACGTCGAGGATGTGGGTGGCGGTGGGGTTGGTGGCGGCGGCGGAGGAGGAGATGAGGTCGAGGATGAGGGGGGAATCGATTTGGGCAGATTGGCCGGTGGTGAGGTTGGAGAAGCGCTCGACGTCGTTGTCGAAGCGCTGGCGGATTTGTTCGGGGGTTGATTTAGTCATTTAGAGGCCACCCTTCGTGCGACGAATTCACGCAGTGTAGGAATTTTGGTTTTGGCGGCCAGAGCGAGAGCCCGCTGAGGGTCGGCGGGGACGAGGGGCTCGAGGGCGTACCAGTACATGAGGGGGAGATTGGCGTCGGTGGCATCTTCATCGTGAGCGGCGAGACGCTCGATCAACGGCCAGCGGTCGGTTGGCTCGAGGCGCTGGGCGGCGGAGGCGAGGTAGAGGCGGACGAAGGGGGAGGGATCTTTTTCGGCCATGGCGAGGAGCTTCTGGGGCGTGATGCGGTGGTTTTCCATCAGGAGCTGAATCGCCCAGGCGCGCATGTATTCGTTTTCATCATCGAGTAGAGAAGCATCGATCGGGCCGTCGGTGACGTGGAGCGACCAGAGGGCGCGGAGGCGGAGGACGATGTTTCGCTGGCCGTTGAGGATTTCGAGCAGGGATGCATGGACGTCTTTGTCGCGGCCGCGTTCCTGGAGGAGACGGCGGGCGTGGCGGGCGGACCACTCGTTGGTGTCGAGCTGCGAGGAGACGAGGTCTTTGCTGGATAGTTTTGAGAAATCGGGCGGAGGTTTGGAGGAGTTTGGGGTTTTGTAGCTGATCTTGTAGATGCGGCCGTTGCCGCGCTGTGGGTTGAGGGTGTGGCATTCGCCGGTGTCGTACCAATCGGAGAGGTAAATTGAGCCGTCGGGGGCGAGCTTGGGGTGCAGGCCGCGGAAGAAAGTGTCGGTGGTGGTGAGGAAATCGGGGCCGTGGTGAGCGGTGAAGCCCGAGCCCTTGCGCTCGGGGAGATCGTTGTTGATGCGCGCGCCGTGGACGTTGACCATGAAGAGGGTGTTGCGATAGGAGTCGGGGAAGGAATCGCCCTGGTAGATGAGCAGGCCGCAGTGGGCGTGGCCGCCGCCGACGGCGAGTTGCTGGGGCGCGCCGCCTTTGGATTTGTCCCAGGATGGGCCGACCCAGTGGAGGTGATCGGCGGCGGGTTGGAGGAGGCCGTAGGAGTGGACGGAGTATGGGCTGGCGGTGCGGCGCTCGACGTGGCCGCCGAAAATGACGTGATAGAGATGGGGGGTGACGGAGTTGGAGATGAAGATTTGGCCGAACTGGTCGTAGTCCATGCCCCAGGGATTGGTGGTGCCTTCCATGACGGATTCGAAGAGGTGTTTGGTGGGGTGATAGCGCCAGATGCCGCCGTCGTAGAAGATTTTTTGGTCGGCGCCGGTGATTTTGATTTCGCCGTTGGATGAGCCGCCGTGGCCGGCGTAGAGCCAGCCGTCGGGGCCCCAGATGCCGCCGTTGACGATGTTGTGGGGACTCTGGTGGCCGAAGCCGTCGAGGAGGATTTGTGGGGCGGAGTCGGGTTTGTCGTCATTGTTTTTGTCGGGGATGAAGAGGAGATGCGGCGGGGAGAGGATGAAGACGCCGCCGAAGCCGACTTCGAGGCCGGTGACGTAGTTGAGTTTGTCGTAGAAGATGGTGCGCTTGTCGAAGTGGCCGTCGTTGTCGGTGTCTTCGAAGATCAGGATGCGGTCGGAGCCTTCGGGTTTCCATTTGGGATAGTTATAAGCCTCGGCGACCCAGAGTCGGCCGCGATCGTCGATGGCGAAGGAGATGGGTTGGGCGAGGTCGGGTTCGGAGGCGAAGAGGGTGGCGGAGAAACCGGGGGGGAGGGTCAGGGCTTTGATGGAATCGGAGGGGGAGAGGGGTTGGGCGCGGAGTGGGGCTGTGAGGAGGAGGGAGGCGAGTATAAGGAGGAGGGATTTAATCATTGAATCATTGAGTCATTGAGTCATTGAATCATTCATGAATCATTCATTCAATGACTCAATGACTCAATGCCCCAATGACTTAATGGGCTACAGATCGTTATCGCCGTACGCCGAAGCGG
>JBGPEF010000430.1:0-5169 GCA_041482675.1 Tepidisphaeraceae bacterium
CACCAAATGCTGTTCCGTGAAATCCGCATCCGAATTCACAAACCCCAGCACCTTCACCATTCTCTCCACGCGTTCCAATGATCCCACTTCCCGCTTAATCAGCCGCAAAACATTGGCGGCGCACAATTCCGCCGCCTGCTTCGCCTCCTCGAGCGACACCTGCGACCTCACCTTCCCCTTGCTGAACAGTTTCCCCTCCGCTTCAAACGGCACACACCCCGAGACGTAAGCCATCCGATCCACAACGACAACGGGTTTGTAAATCGCCCCCGGGCTGGGCGCCCAGGCCAGCGAATACCCCTTCTTCTCCAAAATCTTCTCTCTCTCGCTCATGGCAGCGCCTCGCCAAAAAATCTCAACCAGTTTCCGTGAAAAATCAGATCGATGTCGGGGTCCTTATACTTCCGCTTCTGGAGAATCGCCCCCAGCTTCTGTAGATCCGAAAACGTATTCAAATCCCGTGGCGTCTGCTCCGTGCCATATCCACCATCGAGATCTGTCACGATCGCCGAATGCCGGCAATTCCCGGCGATCTGACACACGTGATCGATATGATCCGCCACCGCTTCCAGGCCGACCACCTCGGGCTTGGTCTGGCCGCGAATCCAATTCGGATGCAACATCCACGCATCCAGCGCCACCCCGATGACCGCCCCGCGCGCAATCAGCCGCCCAATCTGCTCATCCGTCAATTGCCGATCGCCAGGCACCAGCGCCCGACAATTGTGATGACTCGCCAACACCCGGCCCCCAAAAACATCCAGCGCCTGAGCCATGCTCTGATCCGAAAGATGTGTCACATCCGCAATCATCCCAACCCGTTCCATCTCCTTGAGCAATCGGACTCCTCCCTCACTCAGCGGCCCATCAACGCCCGTCCCGTATGCATATTGTCCGCGGCCATAATGGGCCAACCCCACCGCCCGCAGCCCGACACTCCACCACTCACTCACCTGCTCGATCGAAACAATCGGATCCGCCCCCTCCATGCTCAAAATGAACCCCAATGGCGTCTTCTGAGGCTCCTCCAACCACCGCCCCCAGTGCTCCTTCAACTCAGAACCAGTTCGAATCATCCGCACATGCCCCTGCTCCTCCAGCAGCCGGTAATAAGCCAATTGCGCATGCGCGGCCGCATATGCGATCGACTGCGCCGAAAAATCCAGGTCCGACCTCTTGGAAACTGGTTTGCGCTGCTGTGCCGGCCCCGATCGCGCAATCAACGTCGCCACACAAACCGGCACCCCCGCCTTCCTCAGCTCCGGCAACGTCAGAGTATTTCGCCCTCTCCCCGGCTCATCCGTCATTCCCTCCTCGCGCTGGCGAATCTCCTCCACCGTCCGCGTCAAATCGCGGTTGAAAGACACCGCGTTCCACGCCAGATCCAGATGTGAATCGAATATCGGCCGCATTCAGATCACCTTCCCCCGTGCCTGCACGTCGATGGCGATCGGCTTCTCATCCCCCTCTTTCCACCAAACCACATCCTGCAAGTTGATGCACGGACAAATGTGATTGGGGATTACGGTTACCCTCTCCCCGACTTTGGGAGTGCGGGCGCTCGAGCGGACATCCACTTGTCCGTGCTCCTCGGTCAGTTTCACAATCTTCGCCTCCGGATATTCCACCACATATCCATGCCCGCTCTCCGGCGCCGGCCCGCATCGATCGCTGGTCAGCGTCTTCGATCCCGCGTCGATCACCACCTGTCCCGGCACGGCGGAGCTCACGACCGTCGCCACAATTCTTGCCGCGCAGTCCTCAATTGTGGCAAATCCTCCATGCACGCCATTCATGTCATGAAAGATGTACGTCCCCGGCCGAAACTCCGTCATGTTCTTGAATTGATGCGAAAAGTACGCTGTTGGCGTCGATCCCCCCGACACAATCTTCGCCTCCATTCCCTTCTTCCTCCACAAATCTATCACCTCCCCGAGCATTCCATCGATCTTCCCGATCACCTTCCCCTCCTTCGCCATCGCAAGCGAAACATGCCCCGGATAAAACATAATCCCATCCAGCCGCAACCCGCTACGGAACCCCGGATGTACATCCGGGGCTTCTTTCCTTGCGATATACTCCGCAAGCTTCACTGCCTCGGTCGCACTCTGCACCCCCGTCCGATGCAACCCCACATCAATATCGACCAGCACCCCAATCACACTCCCGGCGCCACGAGCTGCCTCCCCCAGCGCATCCGCCGCAAAAGTCGAATCAATCCCCACCCTCACCGTCGTACTCTTCGCCAGTGCAGCCAACTCTCCACACCGAAACGCATCCACCGCCGGATACGCCATCAAAATATCCCCACACACTTCCGCCATGACCGCTGCCTCCCCGACCTTCGCCACCGTCAGCCCAATCGCTCCCGCCTCCATCTGCTTTTTTCCAAAGAATGTCGTCTTGTGCGTCTTGGTATGCGGCCGGAGTCCCAACCCGTGCTTCTTCGCATAATCCGCCAACCCCAATAAATTTCTGCGAAAAATCCCCGCGTCAATCAGGATGGAAGGCGTCGCCAAGTCGTGTAACATACGCCCCGCATTGTATTGCACAACCCGTTGACGCGGGAGGAACCTTGCAACCAAACGTAGGTCCGGCTCTGCCGGACATCCACGCGTCCGGCACAGCCGGACCTACACTTCACCCCACCCAGCGCCCCTCTCGCAAGCGCTACATCGTAATGGTCTTCCTAGGCGCGCTCGCCTTCCTCACCTATTTCGATCGCATTTACATCACCTGGGCCCAGGATGCCATCATGCACGACCTGAAGCTCAGCTCGCGCCAGATGGGCTTCATCCTCGGCATCTTCTGGGCCTCCTACGCACTTTTCGAAATCCCCGGCGGCTGGCTGGCCGACCGCTTCGGCGCGCGCAGGGCACTGACGCGCATCGTCCTCGCCTGGTCCATTTTCACCGCGCTCTCCGGCTGCGCAACCGGCTTCGCCTCGCTCGTCCTCTATCGCATCCTCTTTGGCGCCGGAGAAGCCGGCGCTTATCCGGGAATGGCCCGCGTCCAATCCCGCTGGCTGCCCGTCCAATCCCGCGCATGGTTTGGCGGCATCCTCTGGATGCTCTCCCGCTGGGGCGGCGCTTTCGCACCAGTGATCTATGCGTTCATGATGGGCACCTTCGAATCCAAGACCTTCCAAAAAATCTTCCACTCAATCGGCCTCGGTTACGTTGCGAGTCTCCCCGCCTGGCGACTGGGGTTTCTCAGCGCAGGGCTCTTTGGCGTCATTTGGATTGTTCTTTTCTGGCCCTGGTTCCGGGATGACCCGGCCGAGAAAAAAGGCGTCAACGATGCGGAGCTCCATCTCATCAAAGCCGGCCGCCAGGCGCGCGATGAAGTCCAGCATCACGATGCTCATGTGCTCAGATGGCTTTTCACTTCCAAATCGATGTGGATCGTTGCTGGCATCGGCCTTCTCGTCAGCTATTGCTTTAGCTTCTGGGTGAGCTGGCTTCCCAAATACCTCAAAGAAGTTCAAGGCTTCGACATCAAAGCCAATAAGTGGCAGGCCGCCCTTCCCATGTTCTTCATGGGTCTTTCATGCCTCATCACGGGCCGACTCTCAGACTGGTTTGTCCGCCGTACCGGGCGGAAATTTCTCGGGCGCGCTATTTTCCCCGTCACCGGCCTGCTCTGCTCCGCTGCCGCGCTGATCGCCATCCAGCACGCTAAATCTCCCACTCAGGCTCTCATCCTCCTCTGCATCGCTGCCTACGCGGTGGATATGAACCAGTCCTGCCACTGGGCCAACATCGTTGACATCGGCGGCCGCTACGCCGCGATGGCCTTCGGCTTCATGAACATGATCGGAAACATCGGCAATGCCGTCGCCCCCTCCTTCAATGAGCACTTCATCCGCGTTTACGGCTGGAACACACTCTTCTATGTCAATGCCGCCCTCCTTTGCGCCGCCACCCTCTTCTGGTTCTTCAACGATCCCAACAAGCGTTTCTACGATGAGCGCAGCATCCCCGATCCTCCCCAGGGCTTCGAACCGATCATGACCCCCCAGCGGACGCCATGATCTGGTTCAGTGCCGCTTGAAAAACTGCACCTCCCGCTCATTTCACCTGCGCCCACCTCAGCTTGGCCGACCGCGACCGCGGATTTCGCCGCTGTTCTTCCTCCGACGCCACCACCGGCTCCCGCGCGATCTCCGAATAAACCCCCAACTCCAATCCCTCCTTAAACGCCCGTTTCACCAGCCGATCCTCGCCACTGTGAAAACCGATGATGACCGCCCTCCCTCCGCCCCGGACCACCTGCGGTATCACCGCCAGCAACCGCTGCAAATTCGCCAGCTCCCGGTTCACGATCATGCGCAGAGCCTGAAACGTCCGCGCCGCCGGATGCAGCTTGGCCCCGGCCGCGCGCTTGAGCGTGAAACTGCGCGCCTCACAAATAATTTCCATCAGCTCCCCCGTCCTCTCGATCCTCTTTTTCGCTCGCCGCTCCACAATCAGCGTTGCAATCTCAAATGCATCCTCTTCATCCCCCAATTCCATCAATAGTTTCGCCAATTCCTCCTCTCCCATGCGATTCACGACCGCCGCCGCCGTCTCCCCGCGCGAATTATCCATCCTCATATCCAACGGCCCATCTTCTCTATAAGAAAACCCCCGCGATGGATCATCGATCTGCGGGCTGGCCACCCCCAAATCCGCCAGCAGCCCATCGACTTTCTCGATTCCCTCCTCCGCCAATACCTTCGGCACTCCTGCAAAATTTCCATGCCTCAAAACTACATTCCCACCGCTCAACTTCTCCCTCGTTCTCTCCACATTCGCCTTATCAAAATCCATCCCAATCAATCTGCCCGCCGGGCCGATCCTGCGCAAAATCTCGGACGAATGTCCCCCCAACCCCACTGTGCAATCCACCACCACCATCCCCTCGCGCAGCTTCAGCGCCTCCACCACGTCTTCCACAAGCACAGGCAGATGTCGCACCTCGCGCTTCACGCGACAACTTTAACTCTTCACCGTGTTCGGCCATACTCTTCGCCTCTATGCTCGACCCCAAACTCCTCCGCGAAAATCCCAACGCCGTCAAAGAAGCAACGCGCGTGAAACGAATCGCCTCCCCGGAACTTGTCGATGCCTGGCTCAAAGCCGATGAAAAGCGCCGCCAGTCCCAGCTCCAGGCCGACAACTTTCGCGC
>JBGPEF010000431.1:0-5167 GCA_041482675.1 Tepidisphaeraceae bacterium
AGGCAACTTTCTCGACTCGACCCATCTCACCTTCCTGGCAATTATCGGACGCGCGTTTTCATTGGCGGGAGCTATGCGGCGACACGACGGCCGCTCCTGGGTGAGCTGTCAGGCGCTGTGCGAGAGCGGGCCTTTGAGCCGATCGTCGCAGACGATTATCAATTGATTATTGCTCCGCGAGACATTCACGATGTGACGCTCTCGCTGTTGCACGCGTGTCGGCTCGGGATTTTCGAGTTGTCAGAGATGTCAGGCGCGCTGATGGAGATCGAGCGTACGGTTGACTACGGGACGCGGTGCCTGCTGCTTCACGCGGATCCGTTCGATCGCGGATGGCAGGTTTCGCGGATGCTCAGCTCGTTTGTGCGTGAACACAGTGATCGGTTGAAACTGGTACGATACAATTTGCCTGCTTCCGCGTTGGCCGAGGCGAAACGGTGGCTAGAGGCAATGAAGAGGATGGCGTATGACGCGCACGGCTTATAAATATCGCGTTTGGGATGCCGGAACCGTTCGTCGCGGCACGGCGAAGGAGATTTTGGATTCGATCCGACGCGCTGCAAATAATCCCGAGATCAAGAATATGTCGGCGAAGCAATATGCGGACGCTCTAGTTGAGGATGCGCCATATTTTCTTGATCAGGACCTGTTGCGGGCTTTGCAGAGCGTGGATTATCCCACGGAATACGATCGCGCGCTGCATTACCTGGCGGTGATGCCTTCGAGCAGGGTTCGCATTCTGACGGAGGAGTCTGGATCTTCCAAAAGGCGGTTGGCGATATGAACTGGATTTTCTCACTGCCGCCGTGGGTGTTTATTGCGATCATCGCGCATGCGGTGGTGCTGGGGACGGTGGCGTATTTGATATTGCTGGAACGGAAGGTGGCGGCGTGGGTGCAGGATCGGCTGGGGCCGAATCGCGTGGGGCCCAAGGGGTTGTTACAGCCGATCGCGGATGGGTTGAAGTTTATTTTTAAGGAAGATTTCCGGCCGGCGGGGGTGGATCGGGTTTTGTTCACGCTGGCGCCGGCGATGTTCATCATCGTGGTGATCATTTCCATCGCGGTGGTGCCGCTGGGGGGAGTGCATGAGAAGACGGTGGTTTATGATGTGAGCGGGGCGGCCGATCCTTTCAAGGAGGCAAGGGCGAGGGTTCCACGGGGGGCGGAAGTTGTAATGAGCCCGAGCATTAGTGCTCAGAACAACGGCGAGGGGGACATCACGATATTGGCGAGCATTACCTATCAGTATCCGGTGCAGATCGCCAAGCTGGATATTGGGGCGTTGTTTATCATCGCGGTGTTGTCGCTGTCCGTGTACGGAGTGGTGATTGGGGGATGGGCGTCGAATAATAAATATTCATTTTTGGGCGGGCTGCGGGCGACAGCGCAGATGATTTCGTATGAGATTCCGCTGGGATTGTCCCTGCTGTGCATCGTGGTGATGTTTGGCACGTTGCAACTCGATGAGATTGTCAACAAGCAGGCGCACTATTGGGGGATTGGCGGGCTGAAGCTGCTGCCGGCGTGGAATGTGTTTGCGCAGCCGATGGCGTTCATGATGTTTTTGATTTGCATCCATGCGGAGGCGAATCGAGCGCCGTTTGATCTGGCCGAGGCGGAGCAGGAACTGGTGGGGGGATATCACACCGAATATTCGGCCATGCGGTTTGCGATGTTCTTCCTGGCCGAATACATGGGGATGATCACGACGTCAGCCGTGTGTGTGGCGCTGTTTTTTGGCGGGTGGCATTTTCCCGGGCTCAGTGGGCCGGATTCAGTGCATCCGGAGGTGACTGCGAGCATGGGTTTGATCCTGGTGCGATGCCTGGTGTTCTTTGTGAAGGTATTGCTGGTGATTTTCGTGTTCATGTGGGCGAGATGGAGTTTGCCGCGGTTTCGGTTCGATCAATTGATGATGCTGGCGTGGCGGGCGCTGATTCCATTGTCGCTGCTCATTCTGATGGCGACGGCGATCGTGGTTTATGCGTTTGGGCCCAATGACCGGGCGCACATGAGGGTTGGGGGTAGGATGGCGCTGGTGCTGCTGGTGGTGAATGTTGCGCTGACGGGATTGATCATGGCGGTGAGCCGGTATTTGCCGGCCGCGCCGCAGACGAATCGCAAGATCAGGGTTGAGGGGAGCAGGTATGAAGTCACTCCAGTGGCGGGAGGGGCAATATGAAAGATTCCGATGTCATTAATCTGAAGGAGCCGAAGCTGTCGCTGGGGGACCAGTTTTATCTGCCGCAGGTGAAGGCGGGGCTGGGGACGACGCTCAAGCACCTGTTTCAGGTCGTGGTGAAAAACAAACATCGAGTGATTCAATATCCGGAGGAGAAGCGGGACGATCTGCCCGTGGAAGAGGGAGGGATGTCGCTGCGGACGTATCGGGGCGTGCATCGGCTGAACAAGGATGAGGAGGGACGAGTCAAGTGCGTGGCATGTTTCATGTGTTCGACGGCCTGCCCGGCGCGGTGCATTCATATCGAGGCCGAGGAGTCGCCCTGGGCCGATCGGGAGAAATATCCGGGGAAGTTTGATATCGATGAGCTGAGATGCATCTATTGCGGGATGTGCGAGGAGGCATGTCCGGTGGATGCGATTGAATTGACGCATGAGTATGACATCGTGGGGCTGACGCGGCAGGAGATGATTTTCGACAAGTCGAAGCTGCTGGAGATATTCGACCAGACGGTGGAGAAGGAGCCGATGTAGGCGATTCCGCCTGTTCCAGCAGAACCCTCACCCTGCCCTCTCCCGGCGTACCGGGAGAGGGTGAAGAACGACGGCACCCCTTGTGAAATTCGTCACGCATTGGCTTGCAAGGGGAGGAGGGGGTTCTTAGACTTCCACCTCCATATTCCGGCCGCCTCATTATCCATGCTCAGCCTGCCTTCCACCTTCTCTCTTCTGGCCGCTTCTGTTTTGTCGCCAGTGACGATTCTGATTTTGTGCGTGGTGGCCGGGGTGGGGACGGTCCTGCTGCTGCCTGGAAAAAGGGAGGCGACGATCCGGTGGATCGGCGGGGTGATCCTGCTGGCAGCGCTGCTCATTTTCATTGCGTTGGTGGTGAGGCAGGGAGCGGGGCAGCGGGGGGAAGGGGTTTACTTCTGGCTCTTCTCGGGGATCGCGGTGATCAGCGCGATCCGGGTGGTGAGCCATGCCAAGCCGGTTTATTCAGCGCTTTATTTTGTGCTGACGGTGCTGGCGGTGGCCGGATTGTTTGTGCTGCTGTGGGCGGAGTTCATGGCGGCAGCGCTGATCTTGATTTATGCGGGGGCGATTCTCGTGACTTACGTATTTGTGATCATGCTGGCCTCGCAGGCGCACAGCGGGGCCACGGGCCAGCCGGCCGAGGGGGCGGAGTATGACCGGGTGAGCCGCGAGCCGGTTTTGGCGTCGGCGGTGGGGTTTGCGCTGATGGGGGTTTTGCTGTTTGTGATTTTTGAGAAGTCGGAGGGGATGGTGCGGGGGGGGAATGCGGCGGTCGCGGGCGATGCGGCGAGCGAAGGCGGAGCGGTGCGGGCGCTGGGGGCGTATTTGTTTTCGGATCAATTGTTGACGCTGGAGCTGGCGGGGTTGTTGCTGACGGTGAGCATGGTGGGGGCGGTGATCATTGCGCGAAGATATGTGGCCGAAGGAGCGGGAGAGACGCGGCCGGAAGTGATCGTCTCGCCGGCGACGCCGCTGGATGATGACCCGCACAGCATTCCGGTGTATGGGACGAGGAATCCGGTGGCCAAGGCGTATCCAGAAACCTAAGGGACAAGGGACATGGGACAAGGGACAAGAGGAAGCAAAGCATGACGGTGTTGGTGCTGCAACGATATCTGGCGGTGGGGGCAATTCTGTTTGTCATTGGACTGATCGGATTCATGACGCGGCGGAATCTGATCGTGCTGTTTTTGTCCACCGAGCTGATGTTCCAGGGGATCGCGGTGAATTTCATCGCGTTTGGGCGCTATCACATGGGGCAGGGTTTTTTTCATGGGCAGGCGTTTGTGGTGTTCCTGCTGGTGATCGCGGCGGCGGAGGCGTCGTTGGCGCTGGGGTTGGTGGTTTTGTTGTTCAGGAGAAGGAATACGTTGGATGCGGATGCGTGGAGGGAGTTGAAGGGATAGGAACGGCGGCTGAAGCCGCCCCTACGAGCACTCACAGTCGTCATGGAGAATTTAGTCGGCGTAAAGCTCGCGTATTTGATTCCACTGCTGCCGCTAATTGGCGCAATGGTGGCCGGGTTCTTGGGTGCGCGGTGGTTGAAGGAGAAATCACACTGGCCAATCTGGATTGGGGTGGGGTTGAGCGCGGTGCTGAGTTTTGTGCTGCTGTTTGGGATGATCGGAAAATGGCCGGGGCGTGCGGTCGCGGTGCAAAAGCCGGGCGAGGAGGCGTCGCTGACAACGCGGGTGCTGAGCACAGAGTTCAAAGCGATGGCCGTGAGCGTGAACTGGTACCAATGGATTGAGGCGGGGGATTTCAAGGTGGAGGCGGGGGCGCTGATTGATCCGCTGACCGCGGTGATGTTGTGCGTGGTGTGCGGGATTGGGCTGCTGATTACGATTTATGCGGCCGGATATATGAAGGGGGAGAAGGGGTATTTCCGGTTTTTCGCGTACCTCGGGCTGTTCATCTTCGCGATGACGGTCCTGGTGATGGCTAACAATTTTGTGCTGCTGTATCTGGGTTGGGAGGGGGTGGGGCTCTGTTCGTATTTGCTGATCGGCTTTTATTTCGAGAAGCCGGCCGCGCGGGAGGCGGCCAAGAAGGCGTTTCTGGTCAATCGGATCGGCGATTTTGGATTTGGCCTGGGGATCATGCTGATATTCGTGATCTTCGGGACGGTGAGCTTTTTTGGGAATGGTCCGGGGACCAACAGCGGCGTGCTGGAATTGGCGATACCGGGTGGGAATTTTCTGGGCGCTCTGGAGCCGTGGAAGCGGCAGGCGATTCCGTGGATTCCGTTTCTGCTCATGGTCGGAGCGTTTGGAAAGAGCGCGCAGTTTCCACTGTATGTCTGGCTGCCCGATGCGATGGAAGGGCCGACGCCGGTGAGCGCGCTGATTCACGCGGCGACGATGGTGACGGCGGGGGTGTACATGATCGTGAGGTGCGGGACGCTGTTTGTTCCCAATTCGGCCGCGATGTTCACGATCGCAACCGTCGGG
>JBGPEF010000432.1:0-5150 GCA_041482675.1 Tepidisphaeraceae bacterium
CGCTCACCCGCACCATCAACTATTTCGCCACGTCCTCCAACATGCTCAAGGAGCAGAAGGACGAAGTGTCCATCACCGGGGACGATGTCCGCGAAGGACTCGTGGTCATCGAGCGAAGCACCTTGGCCCAGGCGCAGCTCATCGAAGATGTGCTGGATGTCTCCAGGATCATCGCCGGCAAGCTTAAACTCGACATCCGCCCCGCCGATCTCGGCTCGATCATCAATTCGGCCGTTGACCTGGTGCGGCCCGCCGCCCAGGCCACTGGCGTGCAACTGGAGATGGAGCTCGATCCTTCGGCCGCTCACGTTCCCTGCGATGCGGCACGGATGCAGCAGGTGATGTTGAACGTTCTCACCAACGCCATCAAGTTCAGCAAAAAGGGTGGCTTTATACGCGTCAGGCTCAGCCGCGATGGCTCGCGCGCCCGCATCACCGTCCAGGACAACGGCAAGGGCATTCATCCCGACTTTCTCCCACACGTATTTGACCGCTTCCGACAGGAGGAAAGCGGTACCACGCGAAGCTACGGCGGCCTGGGCCTGGGCCTTTCCATCGTCAAAACCCTGGTAGCGCTCCACTTCGGCGCCGTCGAGGCCAGGAGCGAAGGCGAGGGGCGCGGAGCGACCTTCATCATTTCACTGCCCATTGAGCCGGTTCGCGTTGTCGAAGGCCTTGAAGAATTCACCGCCGCGGGCGTGGCCACAGGCTTCAATGACCCATCCTCGATCCGCCTCGATGGCGTACGAGTATTGATTGTGGACGACCAACCCGATGCGCGAGAACTTCTCGCCAGGGTGCTGGAAGGTTTCGGCGCCCGCGCCAGCACCGCCAGCTCGGTTGCCGAAGCGCTGGCCGCCCTGCCCACGGTCCGCCCGCAGGTGCTGATCAGCGACATCGCCATGCCCAACGAAAATGGCTTCGACCTGATCCGCCAGGTCCGCGCCCTGGGCTACAGCCCCAGGGACCTCCCCGCCGTCGCCCTGACCGCCTTCGTCCAACCCGAAGACCGCCTCCGCGCCACCATGGCCGGCTTCCAGGTCCACGTCCCAAAACCCGTGGATCCCTACAGCCTCATCGCCCTCATCGCCAACCTCTCGCCCAAAGCCGATGTTCCTTCTCCCGCGTAGGACCGGGCGCTTGTAGCGCAGGCCTTCAGTCGAAACTACCTACAGCGTCACGCGTCACTGCCAGCAAGGATGCCCTTCAACTCATCCTTCCAATCCCGACCTTGCTCCTGCGCCTCATCGAGCACATGAAAACAGAATTTGTGTTCCTTAAACTCCGCCCCGAGCTGTTGCCACGAAACTCTCTTTCCAATCGCACTAAATAGCTCTGCAATATCTCGCTTGTATTCAGTGTCCTCGTTCCCTTGCAGGTGCTCTCCTTTGCTTTCCACCACCCACACGAGATGTTGCGGACCATAATCGAGAACGCTTTGCGCCACGAAATCCGGATGAAGCCGATGCCGCCGATAACCCTGAATTGCGAACGAATCCGCTCCGACCAAATTGCGGTACCACCATAGCACGTTCTCATCCCGGTCCAGACATAGCGCTACTGCGTTCTCGTAAGGATTCTGCTGCTCCTCCGACACAAAATCGAATAACGATTTTTTCGTGAAGTCCCCATTATCATGCGAAAGCTGCCTTCCTGCCCGCACCGTCAACTCGGACGGCACTTCATAGCAACACTGGGCACATTCCAGATAAAATACCAGCTTCTTCTTCTTGAAAAGCTCCTTAAACGCCCCCTCCGTCTGCTCATCCACATTTTCTTGGATGAACCGGTCAATGTGATCACGCACCACGAACTTCACCAGCGATAACCGATCCTTCAACCGCAGTTCTGCCTTCAACACTTTCTCGCACGCTCGATCCACGATGTATCGCAGTTGTTTGTGGCTCAAATAGTCGAATGCCAGGCTCGCCACGATCCACGCCTTGGTTGTCTCATCGCCCTCGATGTGGTCGGCTTCCGTTTCATGCTCCCGCATCATTTCTGCGCCCAAACCGACCCGGTAAAATCGATCCTTTGCGTCCTTCAGGGCATCAGCCAGCGGCCAGTCAATCTTGTTATACGCAAACTGGCTCACATCCACCGTGCTGATCAAATGCCGGAAATAATCGAGCGGTTCATACGCCTCGCCCGCCTTCACACAAAAATGCGGCAGATAAATCTTTCCCCTGTGCGGCGCCCGATACAACTTCGCGAACTCATCACGTATCCGCGCGACCCGCTCCGGCCGCGCCCCCCCATCCTCTGACGCGTCTACCACCAACCCGCTCGCATCCTCCAGCCCTTCCTCCTCCAACGCCCGCTTCACCGCCGAAGCAACCTGCCCGGCCCGAAGGTGCAGACAATAAACATAGCTCTCGTTCAGCTCATCGTGCGGCGTGCGCTGCTGAAAGGGCTGGCGGAGAATCCGGCCCACAAGCTGCGTCATCCCCGTCGTGCTTTGCGTGTTGTTCAACGAAACCAGGATGTACGCGAACGGACAATCCCACCCCTCTTGTAGCGCGGCCTTCGTGATGATCCACTCGACCGGGCAAAGCGGGTCCATCAAGTTGTCGATATCATCCAGATCATCCACCTCAGCGGATTTAATCGCTATCGCGTTTTCCCCAATGCCCAACCGCTGAATCAGATATTCCTTGACATCATCCGCATGGATGACATCCGGCCCCCTCTGATCCCTCCCCGTCCGCTCCACCTGCACCAGCACCATCGGCCTGATCAGACGATCCGGCCCAGCGCTCTCCGCATACTCTTCCCCCTTCTTCTTCAGCGATTCCCGTTTGTCCCGCGCCTGCGTCAGCACATCCTTCCAATCCTTCTGCCCGGAAGTCGCAATGTTCAACGGCAGCTTGATCATCTCCTCATCCAGCAACTCCTTGCCGCTTACCTTGCAGATGATGTTTGGCCGAATATCTCCTGCTTCCGTGCGAACCGTCTTCGGAGTGGCCGAAAGTTCAACCACAATCGAGGCGTTGAACCCTTCAACAGTGCTGCGCGCCAGGCTGCTGGTTGCCTTGTGCCCCTCGTCCAGTATCACCGCCGGCCGGCACAGCCGCACCAAGTTCGCCACCGATGTTTTCGCCAGATACTGCCCGCGCCCTGCATCCTCCACCAACATTTCCAGATTTGGAATCTGCTCCTTCAGCTTCCGATGCGCCTCAAAATCATTTTCGGGTGGAAAATGATCCACGATATTTCCCCCGCTATCCGCGAAAAACTTAAGCTGTTCCCGCGTCTCCCGATTTGTGCTCGCAAGCTGCACGATCAGGATATTGAGACATTCCCTCAGCTTCGCCGGCGAAAGCCGGCTGATCTCGTGCTTCTCCCAAAGCTCAATCCGTCGCGAAACCGCATGCTCCAGCATCTGCCGATACATGTCGCTGCGATCACGTAGTCGCTTCAAAGTGTCCCGATAAATCTGACTTGAAGGCACTACCCACAAAACCAGTCCCGCCCCATTCCGCTCCTTTAGAATCGTTCGATAAATCGACCCCAGCGCCTGCGTCGCCAGCAGTGTCTTCCCACCTCCCGTCGGAACCTTGATGCAAAACGTCGGCAGGTCCTCCCCAAGCCCATTCTTACGGTCCGCATAGGGTCCTAATCCCAGGTCTTCCCAAGCCGCGCGCGAAGCAAACCGCGCATTTCCCCCAGCGCGTTCCTCCGCCAGCTTCCTGAGGTAACGCTCGATCTCGTCGATCACCCGCCGTTGAAATCTCTTGAGGTCCATCAGCGCTTCTCAGGCTTTGCGCTTCTTGCGCGCTGGCGTCAACCCGAATTCGCGCATCACCTGCTCGTGCGGAATAAGCGGGCGACCGGCGTTGCGCTTCTTCGACGCCTCAATCGCTCGGAAATCGGCGTCGTCCTCCAAACGCTCCTGCATCGCTCGATAGTCCTTCTCCGGGATGACGACAAAACAATCCTTTCCATTGCGAATCAGAACGTCGTATTTCGTCTTGAGCATCTCTTGCCTTTCTCACCGGTCATACGCCTCAGAGCGGTGCTTCACGTCGTGAACGACGATGGTGTTTCCCTTCACCTCAAACAACACGCGCCAGTCGCCCACACGGAGGCGATAATCGGGGACATACGCCTTGAGCCGCTTTACGTTCCCGGCGAGATTGTGGCGCAGCGCATCAATCTTCTTCAGGATTCGGCGTGCGACATCCGGCGACAGCCGATCCAGCGCGCCGCGCGCCTGCGACTGATAGTATATCTCGTATTCCACCGCTGCTCACCCTTTGGCTCATTTCAAATTGAACGGAACCAACATCGGCCGAACCGTCTTGCCGTGCTCCTTCTCAAACTTCCTGATTTGATCCTGATGCAGCCAGATCTTCTCACAATAAATGACCCACGTGCGGTTCTTGTCCTTCTTCAACAACGCCTTGAGCGTCTCGGTGCTCAGTTCGCGATCTTCCTTGTTATTCGGCGTATAGAAGAGGTAATAACTCGTCCCACCAGCGGCCTCCGTCGAGCCGATGAAGCCGGTCTTCTCGTCCACCTTCTTCAGTTCGCACTCGCGGCTGGTCTCGGTGTAGAAGATGTATTTGGCCAGGTCCTCGAACTTCGGCATCTTCTTCCCGAAGTCGCGATATTCGCCGAAGAGGGGATCGCCGATTTCAGTGTAGCTAAACGAGAATTCGTATCTTTCGGCTTTCGCCGCCGCCAGCAAGCGCGGTCGTGTGGACGTTCGGCAGATATTTCGCTTTCGTTGCTCATCTGCTTTCGTGTCGTACGCTCTCTGAACCAATATGAAGGTCCGCTGTCCACCGTCCTTCTTGTTTGACTCAAGAACCGCTTGCCCGGTCGTGCCACTCCCGGCAAAGGAATCCAGAATAACGTCGTTGGAACCTGTGCAATAGCTTATTAGTCGCGAAAGGACGAGGTAGTCTTTCGGATTGTCGAAGTTTTCCGCTCCGATTAGCTTTCGTAGGTATTTGACGGCAACCTGCGACTGCTTGTAAATCACACTGGGCATCACTTGAACGGCAAGCTCTTCGTCCTGTTCATCCTCCGGCGACTCCGCGTCGTCATCTATCTCGTAGACGCGTGGTTTCAAATGGCGCTTAAGGAGCGGAGGTTCGGTGTGGTCCTCTCTGAACTCGACCAGTCCAAGGTCGATCTGGCGCTGC
>JBGPEF010000433.1:0-5147 GCA_041482675.1 Tepidisphaeraceae bacterium
CGGCGCTTCGGCGTCGCCCTTTTTTTATTGACCGTATTCAGGGCGGCGATAGGCTGTTAGAAGGTAAAAAGGGCGGAAAGGGGTGCGAAATGTTTCGGCTTCTGTCATGTCTCGCGTGCGCGGTGGTTTTCTGGACCTGTGCAAGCTTCGCCGCGCCGGCGCCGGACGAGGAGGTGTTGCGCGGCGAGGTTGATGAAAAACTCACAGCGATGGACCGGGAGGTTCAGCGGCTTTCGGGAACAGGAGCGAAGAAAGAGGCCGAAGAGCTATCGGCCCAGATTGGCCGGCTGCGGGAACTTTTGAAGCAGGACAAACCATGGCCGGAGCATCAGGATGGGTTGCCAGAGATGCACGTGGTGGGGGTATATGAGGGGGATGTACACAAAAATGGAAATGCACAGGCGGAGGTGACGGTTGTAGACCGTCCGATCATCCTGGTGCTGGTGGGGCATGAGCAGATCAGCTGGACGCTGCGTCTGACGAAGGGGGTTCAGCTTCAATCGATCATCGTCTCAGGAGCGAGGCCGCAGATTGTGGTGAATGCACCGCAGGGGATCAGAGTGGAGAGCATCTGTGGAGAAGGCAGCGAATACTTTTCGGCCTACAAGCGTGATGGCGAGCAGTATCCGAAAGTCGTGCGGCGGTTGCGGGAAATCACGGGACTGGAGATAACGACTCTTGTGGGCAGCTACGCGGCGCGCCAGCCTCTGGTGGTCGGGCCGGGGAATCCCGAGTGGAAGTTGCAGCGGCTGCTTACTGAGATGGAGCCTCTCTTTCGTGAGGCGACGGCGCTGGAACGAGCGCGGCAGCGCGAGGGGTTGCGCAAGCTTCAGTTCAAGGCTATTCACTGGAGCGCAGACGAACGACATGGGCTCCCCAAGGCGGCTCTGGCGGACTTCACCATTGAAGGACCGATTGCAGGCACTCTGGAAGCGCTACCGGATAGGATCAACCGCGTGGCCATTGATCCGCGCGGGCCGACGCACTTTGGCACGGTGGGTCACTACGGCTTTGCCGAGATTGAGCCTGGCCGGCAGGGGCAGAAGGAGCTCGTGGTTGGCAATGGGCTTCCCAGGCTCCAATGGCCGAGCGCGGTGGCATTTGACACGAAGCGGCAACGGATTGTGCTGGCAACGCAGTTTCATGTGGGACGCGTGGCGTACACTTTCGAGCCTGAGAAGAAGCGTTGGGCGCTGTTAAAGAGTTGGCAGGACCGGACGCTGCAATCGCTGACGTATTCGGCGGAGGACGACTGTCTTTATGGATTAAGCGCGGCAATGGGCGAGGATGCGCCAGTGGTGGTTCATGTTTTGGATCCGGACGGAAAGCTGCTGCGGACGATTAAGCCCTCCAAGCGGATCATGTCGAGTCACAGGGAAGTATTTGGCGCACCATCTCAGTTGATCGCGGTGGGGGGAAAACTGGTCATGCTGGTTGCGCCCCCTGTCAGCGAGGGACGCATTGCCGAGGGTGCGATGTCATGTCATGTCATCGATTCAAAAACGGGAGGGGTCCTCTATTCCAGTAAGCTTCGCCTGCACGAGGGAACAGGCGGTGAAGTCGCGGCGGATCAGTTGGAGGTGCTGTGGAAGAAACTTGGGAGCGATGAGTCTGTGACGGCTGACGCCGCTGCGCAACAGCTTGCGCTCGCGGGTGATCGCGCTGTTGGATTGATCAAGAAGAATCTGGCGCCGGTCAAGGCGGTCACGCCGGAGCAGGTGGGCCGGCTGGTCGAGTTGCTTGATCACGATCAGGCCCGGGAAAGAGATAACGCCACGGCGGAGCTCACACGCCTTGGGCCGGCGGTTGGCGGGCAATTGCGTGATGCACTTCCGGAGAGTTGGTCGCCGGAGAGACGGGCGCGGATCGAGATTGTGCTGCGAAATATCGGCCTCGACATGGTGCGTGGAGCTGCCGGGGCCGAAAAAATGCAGGATGCGGAGCTGAGGCGCGAAGCGAGAGCGATGCGGGTGCTGGGCCTGATCGGGACACCGACGGCGGTGAACTGTCTGCTGGACAATGCGCGGGGTCCGGTGGGGGCGGTGAGGACATGGCATGCCAGAGCGGCGCTTCGGGAGTTTTAGCAGGGGCCGTCGTCGCTACATTCGACACGCTCGTGAGTATATGATCCCATGGGGAAACGGGGTCGTTGAGGAGACGAGCGATGCGCGTATGGACGATTTTGCTGGCGGTCATTTCCGTGGCGGGGTTTTCATTTGCGGCCGAGAAGACCTCGACGGGGCCGAGTACACAGCCTTCTGGCGAAACCTACACGGTGAAGAAGGGGACGCTGAAGCTGGAGGTGACGACCGATGCGGCCCTGGCGGCGCTCGAGCCGTTTGAGGTGCGGCTGAAGACCAAGGCATTTGCGGGGCAGTTTACGGTGGTTTCGGCGGCAGGGCATGGGGCGATGGTGAAGAAGGGGGAGAGTGTGCTGGAACTGGATGCGAAGCCGATCAATTGGGCGGTGGAGGGGGCCGAGAATGAGGTGGCGACAGCGCGGGCGAATCTGAAGAAAGCGGAGGCGGATGCGGAGTTGGGGGCCAAAGGCGATGCGCTGGCGCTGCGGATTTCGGAGGATGGTTTGAAGAATGCGGAGGCGGGATTGAAATGGTTTGAGGAGGTGGATGGCCCGCAGATGCTGCGGCTGGCGGATTTGCAGGTGAAGATGTCGAAGAGCTCGGTGGAGGACCAGGATGATGAGCTGGATCAGCTTCGCAAGATGTACAAGACGGAGGACCTGACCACGGCGACGGCGGACATCGTGATCAAGCGGGCGGTGCGAAGGCTGGAGGTGTCAAAAGAGATGCTGAAGATGCAGGAGGAGAAGCGGGACAAGACCAAGTCGCTGGATTATCCGATCGTCAGACAGCGGACGGTGGATTCGGTGGAGCAGGCGCGGCAGGCACTGACGAGCCTGAAGAACACGCAGGCGCAGACGGCGGTGACGCGGAAGGCGGGATTGACGGGCGCGCGAATCGCGGTGGAGCAGGCGGAGCAGAAGCTGGGGGATTTGAAGAGTGATGTGGCGAATTTTTCGTTCAAGGCGGCCGAGGATGGGATGGTGATGTATGAGCAGTTGCCGGAGGTGCAGCCCGGGAGCGATAAGCGTGCGCCGAAGGCGGGGGACAAGCTGACGGCGGGGCAATTGGTGATGCGGGTGGTCTATCCGGGGCGGTTGAAGATGGATGTGAATCTGACGGAGACTCAGGCGTTTTGGGTGGAGCCGGGGATGAGGGCGCGGGTGACGCCGGCGGCGTTTGCGCAGCTTTCGTATGAAGGGACTTGTGGGGCGGTGGTGGGGGGGAACCGGACATCGCCGCCGGGATTTGGGTTTGCAGCGCCGATCACGCTGCCGCAGACCGATGCGCGGCTGGTGCCGGGGATGAAGGCGTCGGTGAAGATCGAGGCGGGGAAAATCGAGGATGTTCTGGTAATTCCGGTGGCGGCGGTTTCGGGGGGGAAGGTTTCGGTGAAGAAAGATGGAAAGATCGAAGACCGGGCGGTGGTGCTGGGGAAGTCGGATGGGGAGAAAGTGGAAGTGAAGGAGGGGTTGGCGGTTGGGGATGAGATTTTGGCGCGGGCGGGAAAATGAGATTCTGGTTGGTGATGGTGGTTTGCGGGTTGGTTGGGTGCAAGAGTGGGGGGAGCGCGCCCAAGACGGCCGGGGATGCGCCGGCGACGCGGCCGGTGGTTGAATCGGCGCAGGAGCGGGAGGCGCGGAGGCGGAGGGCGATTGAGCGAGGGGTGGAGTTTTTGGTGAAGTCGCAGCAGCCGGATGGATCGTGGGGGACGGGGCGGGTGACGCGCGGGTTTGAAGTGTTCAGCATGGTGCCGGGGTCGCTGGATGCGTTTCGGGTGGGGACGACCGCGCTGTGCGTGATGGCATTGCGGGAGGCGGGGGAAAAGGAGGCGCACGATCGGGGTGTGGAATATCTGGTGCGATATGGGGAGGCGCGGCGGGATGATGGGATGCTGCTGTATAACACCTGGGCGCATACCTATGCGCTTCAGGCGCTGGCGATTGAGATGAAGGAGAATAAGAGTCCGGAGGTGGCCAAGGCGGCCGCGTGGCATCTGGATCGGCTGGGGCGGTATGAGACGTATATGGGGGGATGGAATTACTACGATTTTGATGTGGGGGCGGCGACGCCGTCGATGGAGCCAACCAGCTTTGGGACGGCGGCCGGATTGGTTGCGCTGTGGGAGGCGAAGCAGGCGGGATTGAACGTGCCGCAGAGGATGATCGATCGGGCCATCAGCCGGATGGTTGAGATGCGGGTGCCGAATGGGGCGTATTTATATGGTGTGGATAGCCGGTACCTGCCGCGGGCCCACTACAATCTGCCGCGGGGGAGCGTGGGGCGGACGCAGGCGGGTAATTTTTCATTGCTGATCTGGGGAAATCCGAAAATCAGCCAGAAGCAGGTGATGGAGGGGTTTGAATTGTTCGAGAAGGAGCACGATTTTTTGCAGATGGGTCGGCAGCGGCCGGTGCCTCATGATTCGTGGTATGCGACAGCGCCGTACTACTATTATTTCGGCCATTACTACGCCGCCCGGCTGGTGGAGGGGCTTTCGGGAGAGGCGAGGGAGAAATATGCCAGGGTGGTGGCGGATGGGGTGTTGAAGTATCAGGAGAGTGATGGGTCGTGGTGGGATTTCCCGATGTGGGATTATCACAAGCCGTATGGGACGGCGTTTGCGGTGATGACGTTGAGAAGATGTAAGTAAGAGGACTGACATGAGCGCTTTTGATGACGCTACCAGGCTCGTCTCTTCGCTAAGCAGGGGAGAGAAAGCGCAAATTCTTCAAATGGTGGCGAAGGATATTGGCGACGCCTATCCCGGAATCGAATCAACACCTGGTGTCTGCGGCGGCGAACCTTGCATCGTGCGGACAAGGATTCCGATTTGGCTTCTGGAGCAAGCGCGTCGCCTTGGGACAACGGAGGCGGAACTCCTGCGAAGCTATCCTTCACTTCGTGCCCAGGATTTGGCCAACGCATGGGGTTATGCTCGATCCCATCAGGCGGAAATTGAAGAGCAAATCAGGCTGAACGAGGCTGATTGAGATGGCGCAACTTTACGCAAACGAGAATTTTCCCCGCCCGGTGGTCGAGGAATTGCGAAGGCTGGGTCATACG
>JBGPEF010000434.1:0-5118 GCA_041482675.1 Tepidisphaeraceae bacterium
AAGCCCGCCCCCCTCTTCCTCACTTCGATGTTCGATGTTCAACGTTGGATGTTCGATGTTCGCCGACAGAACTTCTTTGAACGTTGGAAGTTGAACGTTGAACATTCAGTTACTCTGAATGTATTTAATCAAATCCGCCAAATCCCCAACCGTTAACCCCATCTCCAACCCCTCCGGCATCATCGACAGCTTCGAGCTCTTCATCTCCCTGATATCAACCCTCCTCACCACCTCACTCACCCCATTCGCCTGCAACACCCGCACGCTCGCCCCCGTCTCCTCACTGATAATCCCCGTCAAATTCCTCCCATCCCGAGTATCAAGTGTGTAGTAGGTATATTTGCTTTCGACAGCCGCATTCGGATCCAATATCCCCACCAGCATGGCCTGCGCCGACCGATCCGTCAGAGCACTCAAATCTGGCCCCACCGCATTCCCCTTCCCCCCCAGCGCATGACAACTCGCGCACAACTTCTCAAAATGCCCCGCCCCCCTCCCCGCATCCCCCTTCAACAAAACCGCCTCCTTAAACTGCTCCACCACCGCCCCCCGCTGCCCCGCCTTCACCTTAAAAACCTCCTCCGCCCCAGCGCGCACCTGCTCATCCGAATGCCTCCGCAATTTGTCCCGATGATTCGCATCAATCTCACTAACCGGAATCTTCTCACTCCTAACCGCCGCAATCAATTTCCTGCCCCAATTCGGCCGCGACATCATCACATCCAGCATCTGCGACCTCACCCCCGGCGTCGCCCTCCCCCACGCCGCAATCAAAAGCTCCCCCACCATCTCCTCATTAATCCTCCCCATCGCCGCAATCGCACTCGCCTGCACCTGCGGCCTCTCCCGCGCCCCGATCAACCCCGCCAACAGCCTCAAATCTCCCTCCACGTTCTTCTTCTCCCTCCCCAACACCCGAATCGCCGCCAACCGCGATGCCTCATCCGCCTTCCCATTGACCGCAATCTTCCTCCCCTCCTCAAACACCGCCGAAAACTTCCCCAACGCCTCCCGCACATCATGCCCAAACCCCGCCAACTCATCCAAACTGCTCCCCCGCGAATCCAGCGCCTCCAGCAAACTCGCCCCCGCCGCCAGTTGCCACGCCGCTGGTTTTCCACCCGGCGCAATCAACACCGCCGCTTTCCCCATATCCGACAGATCCGCCGCTCCTCCCGCCGTCGCCACCAGCCGGCAGATCATCTCCGTCCGCGCGCCCGATTCCGGTGCTCCCAGGATGGTCTTTAAAAGTACCGTGGGCGAAATCGTGGCCGAGCTTAAAACCGCGGCCCGGAACCATGGATCCTCCAAGTGGGCAACCGCGATCTCTCCAGAGTCCAGCGTTGACAGCGCGAGTTGATATTGAACGACCGGGTCCTCATTCTGCCCCGCAACCGCCAACATGAGACCCAACTTCACATCTGCCGGCATGTATTGCTCACTCAGTTCAATCGCATTCCTCAATGCCTGCGGCGGATCGTTTAACATTCCATCCGCCAATAATTCCTGGTTTAGTCCCCCCAGTTCATGTAGCACCCAAAGTGCCGCCACCCGCACCGCCGGCCGCTGACTTTTCGCGAGTTTTTTCAGCACCGCAACTGCTTCTTTCTCATTTCTCTCCACCAACTCCCTCTGCACCAAATCCCTCACCGTCCCATTCGCCGTATCCAACTCCTTCGCCAATTCCTCCCCCCTAAACTTCCCCACCACCGGCCACTTCCTCGGCGGCGCGCTCTTCCCATAAACCCTCCAAATCCTCCCCCTCTCCGCCCCCGCCCGAATATCCAGTTGCGCCAACCGATCCGCCGTAATCCACCGCGGATGCTCGATCACAAACCGATACATATCCACCACCCACAGCGCCCCATCCGGCCCCGTCCTCACCTGCACCGGCCGAAACCAATTATCCGTCGATGCCAAAAACTCGCTCTTCTCCTCCCCCTTCGCCCGCCGCCCCGAAAATGTCACACCTTTCTGCGAAAGCACCAACCGATGCACCAGGTTGTGCACCGGCTCGCACACAAACGCATTCCCGTAAAACTCCTCCCCCATCAGGTTGTCCCGATAAATGCACGGATTACAGGCCGACGTCACATGATTCGCGCTGGCCGGCTCATTAAACCGCTTCAAAGTCTTACTCGCCGGATAGACCCGATTGCTCCCCGGATAATCCGCCACCGCCACCCGCGGATTCGGCGACGGCACGTGCGGATTCCGCCTCAAATATTGCTCCGCCAGCGGATAATGCCACAGCACCACGCTGTTCTCATTCCCAAACCAGTTCCCAAAATCATCCCTCACCCGCCCAAACTGCGTCCGCCCCGCCGCCGCCTCAAATTCTCCCGTCTCGGGTTTCATCCGAAAATCCCTCCCCCCCAACTCCACTTCCTTCCCGCTTTGAATGCATTTAATAACATTGTTCCGTATGCTGCTCGCCCCATACACCCACCCATCCAACCCCCACGAAAACCCATTCACCTCCCACTGCTGATTCTCCGGCCCAAACCCGCTAAACAGCACCTTCTTCACATCCGCCTTCCCATCCCCATCCGTATCCTCCGCATAAAAAATATCCGGCGCAGCGCATACCAGAGCCCCCCTCTTCCACGCCATCACCCCCGTCGGATACGGCAGCCCCTCCAGAAAAATGCTCGCCTTGTCATACTTCCCATCCCCATCCGTATCCTCAAGTACTTTGATTCTCCCCCCCGCCTTCCCCTTCCCATCCATCCCGCTCGGATAGTCATACATCTCCACCACCCACATCTTCCCATCCGCCCCCCAATCCACCGCAATCGGCGAGACGATCATCGGCTCCGTCACCACCGCCTCAATCACCAAATCCTCCCTCAACCTAAATGACCCAATCGCCTCCTTCGGCGAAAGCGGAATCGGAAACTCCGCCTTCGACTCCTCCGCCCGAAAACTCTTCGGCAACTGCTCATGCACCGCCTCGATAATCAAATCCTCCACCGCCGGCGCCAACCGCGTCGGCCTCCCGTAATAAACCATCGCCCCCTCCGCCTCATATCCCCCCTCCCCCAAAATCCTCCGCGACGGGATATAACACGGCACATCATTCGAATACGCCGAAACCCACAGCCGCTTCGCATCAAAATCCTTCTTCAATCTCAGCGAATAATCCACCACCACCTCCCCCGCCAGAAAAACCATCCCCAGCTCATCCCCAAAATTCCAAGTCTGCACGATATACGGCAATGCCGGCGAGATTTTCTCCCCCCGGTCCATCTTCGCCAGGTGCTGCTTCGCGTTATACCCAATCGCATCCTCGCGCTTCGCCAACTCCTCCCACTTCTCCCGCGTCGGCAATTCATCAAACGGCAGCTCAAACCGCTTGATGTGCGTCTCCAGCTTCCCCGCGATCGGCTTCAATCCCGCCCCAATCAACCGCTCCGCCTCTGTCGCAATCTCCTTCCCATGCTCCTTCGCATCCTCCAATTTCCCCCGCGGCTGCGGATTCGCATCCGCCCCACACCCAATACTGATCATCGCCACACTTCCCGGATGCTCCTTCTCAAAATCCTCCTGCGCATACCCCGCCCAATCCCCGCACGTCTTATTGATATCACTCCCCAACGTCGTGCAATGGCACGCATAATTGATCAGCACTGCGCGAACTTTCCCCTCCCCATCCACCGCCGCGATCATCGGCATCGCCCAATCCACCGGCCCGCCCTTCGTCCTCCGATTCGCCGCAAACTTCGCCTCCCCCTGCCCCCACATCAGCTTCGCCGGCTTCCGATCCCCCACCGCCTCCACGCAAACCTTCTCCAGTTTCTCCACCAGCTCCTTCGTATATTTCTCAATCGCCGCAATCTGCTCCGGCGGCAACTGATACCCAAACATATTCACCAGCGCTCCCGCCAGACACGGCGTCGCATGGCTATGACTCGAGCACAACACAAACCGCTCCCGCGGCAATTTAAACTTCTGCTCCATCCTCCGCGCAATCTCATCGCTCACCGTATCCGGCACGGCCGTGTTATCGACCGTCACGATAATCGCCAACTCATCATCCCCCCCAATAGCCATCGCCTTCGCCCACAATTTCTGCTCCACCCCCTCCGACGGCGTCTTCCGCGCCGCATACCCACACAACCTCACCGCATAATCCGGCGTAATATCCACCCTCCCCACCCCCACCGGCCGCATCTCGTCGGCGAACAGCGCCGAATTCAAAAACAGGAACAACCCCGCCAGAACTGCGACTCTCATGGTGAATCCTCCTACCCGTGGCACGGGCGTCTCGCCCGTGTCTCTAGCTCGTCCCACGGGCATCTTGCCCGTGTCTGTCAGATGTGGCACGGGCACCCCGCCCGTGTCTCACTACTTGGGATTTTCCTTGAGACTCACCAGGTAAGCAATCAAATCCGCAAACTCCTCCGGCCGCAGCCCCGTATGCAACCCCTCCGGCATCAGCGAAATATCACTAAACTTCCTCGTCTTGATCTCACTCTTCTTAATCACAATCTTCGCCCCCGACGAATCAATAAGTGTGACTTCACTATCCGTCTCCCCCCTCACCGCCCCCGCCTCCACCGCATTCTTCTTCGTCCGAATGATCGTCTGCTGATACCCATCCAGAATCTGCCGCGACGGATACAACACCGACTCAATCAACTTCCCCTTATCATATTTCCCCCCAATCCCCGTCAGCGACGGCCCCACCTCCCCTCCCTCATTCCCAACTTTGTGGCATTTAATACACCCCGCCCCATTCTCCAGCGCAAAAATTCGACGCCCATTCTCCGCATTCCCCTGGTGCGAGCCCGCAAACTTCTCAAACGCCTCCGGCGCCAACTTTTTCACATCATACCCAAACAATTTCCCCGTCCGATCCCCGCTCGCCGCCACCGAAAACTGCCACGCCCCGCCATTGTTCCCAACCTTCGCCACCAGCACATTCTTCCCCTTCTTCAACTGCCCCTTCACCGCATACGCATTGGCCGACCACCCATGATCCCCCAGTTGCTCCAGAATCTTCTGCCCATTGAGCCAAAGCGTCAGCGTATCATCCGCGCCGGCCGAAAATTCGATCTCCCGATCCTCCTTCGCATCAATATTCGTCACCGCATAAGCGGCCGCATCGCTCTGCTG